>JAFDJF010000518.1 GCA_019307645.1 Deltaproteobacteria bacterium | reverse complement strand
GTTTTTTATCTATTCTTGCCAGCCATGTGCTCCCACCAGATCAACAAACCGACAACCCCCAAGATTATTCTTGATGTATTTCCCTTTTTTATTTGTCATCTTAATCAAATCCTGGCTGTATTTGTCGCCCACAGGAATGACAAGGCGACCACCATCCGAAAGCTGGTCGAGAAGGGGTTGAGGAATTTTCGGCGATCCTGCGGTCACGATAATGGCATCATAGGGTTCGTGCTCTTTCCACCCCAGGGTGCCGTCAAATGCCTTAAAAAGTATGTTATTATATTCCAGTTCCTGGAGTGTCTGTCTTGCCCTGACCATCAGTGCCCTGATTCGCTCAACCGTACAGACCTTCCTTGACAGCTCAGCAAGGATTGCTGTCTGATAACCACTGCCTGTCCCAATTTCAAGGGTTTTTTCCTTGCCGGTAAGTTCAAGGGCTTCTGTCATAAGGGCTACGATATAGGGCTGGGATATGGTCTGCTTGTTGCCTATGGGCAGCGGGTGGTCATTGTATGCTTCTCCCACAAGGGCCTCTTCCACAAAGCGATCTCTGGGGACTTTTCCCATCGCGTATAACACCCCCGGATCTGTTATCCCGCGGGGGATGAGTTGATTTTTGACCATCTTTTCCCTGGCCAGGCGGTAGTCTGGAACACGGGCCATCATACGCCTCTTTGCTTTTAACACCCTTCGAATTTTAGACTTTTCGACTCTTCTAATTTGTGTCTGAACGAAAAAAACAGTTTTCGTTCGGGCACTAATTTGTTTCTTCTATCACAACGATAATAAGAGTCAACAACCTGTTGAAAGATAAGTTGACGCTAATCGTAATCATAAAACCCTTTGCCGGCGTCTCTGCCTGTCCTGCCTTCACGGACCAGGTTTTTTACCCATGTTGGCAAACGGAATCTTTCTCCCAACTCATCAGCCATGTGGTCGGTTACATGCGCTAACAAATGAATGGCGTTCAGGTAGTCAAATAGCTCAAAAGGGCCCATGGGATGTCCACAACCCAGTGTGGCTCCCAGATCCACATCCTCTATGGTGCCTACCCCTTCTTCCACAATACGCGCAGCCTCCACAACCAGTGCGTTTAACATGCGGTTTACAATGAATCCCGGACTGTCGCCAGAGACAATGGGTGTCTTTCCCATCAACCTGGCCAGTTCCTTAACCTGGTCCAGGGTATTATCCGAAGTCATGGCTCCGCGGACCACTTCCACCAGCTTCATCACGGGTACAGGATTAAAAAAGTGCATCCCTGCCACCTGATCAGGCCTTTGGGTGACGGAGGCGATTTCGGAGATGGAAAGAGAAGACGTATTGGTGAGCAGGAGGGCTTCTTTTGATGTGGCCAGATCGTCTATGGTTTTAAACAACTCTTTTTTTGCATCCAGGTCCTCATATATTGCCTCAATAATCACATGGGCTCCGCGGATTGGATCAAGATCGGCTGCAAGGTTTATCCGTGATATGGCAACATCTTTTTCTCCCGGGACAAGCGTTCCCTTTGAAATCAGTTTCTCCAGATTGTGACTAATCTCTGTCATTGCGCTGTCAATCTTTGTTTCATCGACATCAATGCCGGAAACTTCAAATCCTGCCTGGGCAATGGCCTGAACAATGCCGGCCCCCACTTTTCCAACACCAACAACGGCTATCCTTGAATGCTTTGTAATATTCATAGGCAGCATCCTCACTCAAAAGTATCTCATGTGGGAGAATATTTTCAGATATTCAAAATTTTACCATAGGACGGTGGGGAATATCACTAATGAAATTCCAAAGATGAAATTAAAGTTGATTTTTTTGAGTTTTTTTCTACATTATGCATCCTGAAGATGGTATGAACGCTGTTAGAAAAAACGTAGCTGTTCACGGGTTCAGAGGTTCAATGGTTCCCTCCGGGCCGTAGGGAACCGTTGAACCTGTGAACACTTACGAAAAAACCGGGAGAATCATAAATAGAATGGACGTGAACAGAATAAAAGTCAGGGTTTATTATGAAGATACCGATTTCGGTGGTGTTGTGTATTATGCGAAATATTTGAGGTACATGGAACAGGGAAGAACAGAGTTTTTTCGGGAAAAGGACGTAAACCTCGCGGAATGTCAGGAGAATGGGTTTGTGTTTGCCGTCACCGATGTTCATATCAAATACAAGGCATCTGCGAGATATGACGATCTTCTTGATGTGGAAACCTCCCTGTTAGAGGTTCGAAATGCTTCCATGGCGTTTGATACAAAGATTTTTAATCAGCACGGCACCCTGCTGATTACAAGCAAAACAAAAGTCGCATGCATGAACGGCAGGGGGCGTGCCACCAGAATCCCTGCCGAGGTCATGGAAAAACTGAACTCCCAGTCGTGATATCAGAAAGGGAAGATTATGAACGTTGACGAAGTAATGAAACTGGACGATGAGGAACTGACGTTAAAGGTTGCTGAGATCCAGGGGCACAAAAACCTTGAATGGATGCCGAATCCATTTGACGAGCCCGGCAGGATGCTGGTGGACAAGGATACTCACAAACCGATCCTCAGTCCGGTAGAAAACATCGTGGCTGCCTGGGATTTATGGCGCGAGATGAATTACACCGATCCTTTCCAGTGGGTGATTTTTGGGGATGGTGACGCTGAAATATCCATTGAGTACTTTGGCTGGGATTACGAAGGGGACAGGAGACAGGGGAGCGGCCTGTGGGCTGTTGACGGTCCGGATTTGATTACCCTGACAAGGGCTTATATTATTGCCCGCACCAGTGATGACTAGGAGGCTGTCCGAGAATGCCCTTTTCCCCAAACTCTTGGTGATGTACAAAAAAACTATCCTCGGAATATCAACTATATGCCTGTGGTAATTTTTTCGGGCATTCCTCGATTTTGGGAAAAATTGCTATTCTCGGACAGCCTCCTAGGACGGCGGGGATAAAAGATGAACGTCCAACATCGCCTCCGGCTCCGCTTCCAGCCCGTAGGGCTTCCAGGCCGGAGGGTAGA
>JAFDJF010000517.1 GCA_019307645.1 Deltaproteobacteria bacterium | reverse complement strand
GCATATTTCCTCAGAGCCCCTTGCGGCCATTAATGGCGCAATAACAACACGAAAGCAGGCTGCTGCTATGGCGCCACCAAGTAATGGCGCAAGGATATAGACCCAAAAGAAACCCCCTCTTGGACCGGGGATAGCTATATGGCCCCAACCGGCCAGATATGCAATGATACGTGGCCCGAAATCACGCGCTGGGTTAATGCCTGTTTGGGTCAATGGTGCTGTTATGGCAATCAAGTGTTGTCATTGGTCCTCCTCCATTATAGGTTGAAAACTTGTCAGCACAGCGGGAGGTCTTATGGCCTTTGCCTGTTTGAGGAATGTCTGTATCAAAGATAGCTGTGTGTTTAAGGTCCGCATCCAACGCCAAAGGCATTCCTCCCCGGCCTCGGTAAGATAATATTTGCGCTTAGCAGGACCGTTTTCCGGTGTATCCCATTCTGAAGTGAGCAACCCCCTTTGTTCCAGGGTCTTTAAATGCCGATATAGACCCGTAATGTTTAAGGATATCTTCTGGTCCGTCATATATCCTTCTATGAATTTTTTGATTTCATAGCCATGGGTGCCCTCATGATTATAGAGGGTTAAGAGTGTCCATGGTGCGGTGAAATAATTCATGTTTTTCCCATTACATGGGCAGTCAAGGTCAATTAAAGACATAGTAAAATAGGCTCCTTTGATATCTATTATACAATGTATAGTGTTACGGGTAATTACTATTAATTTTGCCGTATTGTCAAGAGAAGAGACCTGAAATTCCCAGAACAATCCCATATTGACCTGAAATGACAATGATTGTAAGATAGTGCTTTAAGGAGGTGACCTGTTATGGAAGACAAGACTCTATTCAATACCCGAGAGTTGGCTGAGTTTCTGAATATCAATGAAAAGATGGTCTATTCTCTTATTTCCGATAAAGGACTTCCTGCGACTAAGGTTACGGGAAAATGGCTGTTTCCCCGCCACATGGTTGAACTGTGGCTTGAACGCGAAACAATCAACGTCCCGAAAGGCATGGCAGGGCCGTCAACCTACCCCGGCCTGGTGGTCATCAGTGGAAGCAATGACATCCTCCTGGGTCGCGCTGTTTCTTTGTTCAACAACCTTTATCCGGACCATATGGCGGTCTTCGGCAACCTGGGCAGTATGGGAGGAATCAAAGCACTGCGCAGAAACCTGTGCCACATTGCAGCCAGCCATCTCCTTCAGGAAACCGAAGACGAGTACAATTTCGATTTTGCCAGGCAGGAGTTGGGAGAGTTCCCTGCGGTGGTCAACTTCTGCAGAAGAGAGCAGGGACTTCTGATGGCCAAGGATAACCCCAAGAACATTAAAACTGTGGCAGACCTTGGAAAAGAAGGCATCCGGATCGTGAACCGCACACCCGGCACAGGCACCCGCCTGTTACTGGATCGAGAACTGGAAAAAGCAGGCCTTGAAGGAGAGAAGATCCCGGGCTATGAGCGTGAGCTGGGAAGGCATCTGGATGTGGGTCTTGAAATCCTGGGAGGAAGGGCCGATGCAGCCCCCGGAATCAAGGCTGTTGCAGGCCTTCTGGGTCTTGATTTTCTACCGCTTCGTTGGGAGCGGTTCGATCTTCTGGTCCTTAAGTCGCGGTTCTTTGAACGGGAGGTGCAACGTTTTCTGGGTCTTCTGCATGAAAGTGCCTTTCGCGATCTGATCGAGACACTCGAAGGCTATGATCTGAGCATTTGCGGCAGGGTGGTGTTTCCACAGCAGATGCAGACAAAAAAAGATAAGGCACCATGACAAGGCTCAGGGGCCTTAATGAATGGTGAAATCTGCACACATGAGCCTTCTCCTTTATAATAGTTTTCCGAGCATGCTGTTTTCTTCAACCGAAAGAATCCTCAGGTAGTGACGGCAAAATCGTCCTTGGTGGTTTCCAGACACACCATGGTTTCATGACTCACTAAGCCATGGATGTTGCCCAAGTCTTCACGGACAAACTTTGAGAGTTCCGCCGGTCCCTTGAAATCCGTTGACACGATCAAGTCAAAATAACCGGTGTTTATTACGATATGATGAACATTTCTAGAGGAAGCCAGTTCTCGAGCCACGGCATCAACTCTGTGAGGCTGTGCATTAATTCCGATCGTGGCCCGCGTGTTATATCCGAGGACAGCCGGATCCACGAGGGCCACAACGTAGATGATTTTTTCATCCAAAAGTCTCTGCAATCTTTTTCCAATGGTGGATGGACTTGTGCCAAGTTTAGGCGCAAGGTCTTTTTGCGGTTGCAGCGCGTCGATTCTGAGCTCTTCGATTAACTTCAAATCAAGGGCGTCAAGGGCCTGCTGAGGCGGCTGACTTCTGATAGCGTAGTTTTGATCCGACAGATACGCATAGGAAACCTTCACTATTTCCAGATTGACCATCGTTTCGATGCGAGTGATGCCCGCAATACCGGTCAGATCCTTCTTTACAAAATCGCCCAGATCTTCAGGTTTTTCTAAAATCGCCCAGGCCATTACATCATATCGGCCCGTATATACGGAAACGTGACGGATGTTTTTGCGCGACGCAAGCGCATTTGCAACAGCATCAACCTCGCTGGGCTGCGTATTGAATGCCAGGTTCACCCGGGTTTTGTAACCCATTGCAAGAGGATCCACTATGGGCAGAATCTCAATGATGCGGTCATCCAGAAGCCTCTGCAATCTGACTTTTACTGTGGATCTGTATGTCCGTAGTTTTCTCGCAAGTTCAACAATGCTCTGGCGGGCGTTACCTTCCAACTCCCGGATTAACATGATGTCCGAATCATTCAGCTGTACTTGTGGATGAACAGTCATGGTATTCTTCTTCCCCAGAACTTAGCGCCTGGCCAAGGCCACTAGACCCGCCGGTAGTTCTTGACCAATATTCACCAATTATGCCATTGAAAATAAATATATTGATTGAAATGATGAAATAAAGATAATTAAGTAAAATTATTGCTGAAAATATAATATCTAGTTGACATGTATGTCAAGCGATAATA
>JAFDJF010000516.1 GCA_019307645.1 Deltaproteobacteria bacterium | reverse complement strand
ATTGATGCCACACGGAAAACCCGGGAAGAAGGTATGGGGCGAGAGTGGCCTGATGAAATCAATATGTCTAAAGAAATCGTAGAAAAAGTCATCAGTCGGTGGAAAGAATATGGAATTGTAACTGGTTCAAGGGTTCACGGTTCATCTGAACAACTTTGAACCGCTGAACCGTGAACCTAACAACCTGAGACATGGATTTTAAGCAATTTTCCAAACTCATTATGATAGAGCAAACCCTTTTTGCATTGCCTTTTGCCTTGATAGGGGTACTCTTTGCCGGCGGCGGGACATTCATGACCTGGCTCTGGGCTATTGTAGCTCTTGTGGCTGCCAGAACAGCAGGCATGTCATTTAACAGAGTGATTGATGCTGAAATAGATGCAAAAAACCCGCGTACAAGCGACCGGCCCATACCAAAAGGGGAAGTTAAGCCGGCAATCGTCTGGCTGATGGCAGTTATTTCTTCGCTGATACTGATAGGCGCCGCGTTCATGCTGAACAGGCTTTGTTTCCTTCTTTCTTTTCCAGCCGTCTTCCTCTTGTTTACCTACTCTTATTTCAAGCGTTTTTCAGCCTCTTCACACTTTTATCTCGGATTTGTTGAGGCTGCCGCGCCCATCGGCGGCTATATTGCCGTGACCGGCGAATTTGCCCTAATCCCTTTTGTCCTTGGATTTGCCATAATGACCTGGATCGCCGGCCTTGACATCGTCTACGCCCTTCAGGACATGGCTTTTGATGCCACGGAAGACCTTCATTCCATGCCGGTCCGCATGGGAAAACAAAACGCCCTTTCCCTGTCCGCTGTATGCTATATCTTATCCCTGGGCGCCATGATATATGCCGGGATTCTTGCTCAAAGAGAAATCGCTTACTGGATAGCGCTTGTTTTTATTGCAGCCATTTTTTTCATTCAGCAGAAACTGGCCAGAAGCGAAAACATTGCTTCTGCAATAAAGACATTTTTCAAAATTAATATGTTTATTTCACCATTACTTTTTTTCGGGACCCTTATTGATGTGTATCTGGGATAGGGACAATATGCAACTTCCTGATACCATACAAAACAAAACGCTCCGCAGCATTGCTGAAAAGGTAATAAATGGTGTGCCGGTAAACAAAGACGATGCGCTGTACATGCTTGGGACGGATGACATCCTGGACCTTGGCGCCATCGCCCATCATATCCGGGCCGGACTTCATGGGGATGTTACATTCTATGGTGTGAATATGAACCTCAATTACACCAACATATGTGAACTACGCTGCCCCCTGTGTGCCTTTTCCTGTGACGAACATGATGAGAAGGCCTATCTTCTTTCTCTTGATGACATTGAGCAGAAGGTACGCAGCGCTGTTTCTTTCGGCATTGATGAGGTCCACATCGTGGGAGGTCTCCATCCGGAACTGACAATCGATTATTTTGAGCAGATGTTTAAGCGAATAAAAAGCATTAACCCGGGCCTGCATATTGTCGCCCTGACCGCTGTTGAATACGATTATATTTCAAAAAAAAGTGACCTCCCAATCGAGGAAGTGCTCGGCCGCCTGATCAATGCAGGTGTTGACGCACTTCCCGGCGGAGGGGCGGAAATCTTTTCACCTGATGTGCGAAACATCATATCTCCAAAGAAAATATCCGGGAAAAGATGGATCCATGTTATGCGAACAGCGCACAAAATGGGCCTTAAGACAAATGCAACCATGCTTTACAATCACAGGGAAAATGCAGAAGATATTGTTGACCACCTTTCACAAATCCGTGACCTGCAGGACGAAACCGCAGGCTTTAAAACCTTTGTGCCACTTCAGTTCCACGGAAAAAATACTGAAATTGCAGCAAAACGTTCTACAACAGGCTATGATGATATACGAATCTATGCCACAAGCAGAATCTTCCTTTACAATGTCCCGCATTTAAAGGCCTTGTGGATGTATCTGGGTGAGAAGATGGCACAGGTTCTCCTGCGGTTCGGGGTTGATGATATCGGGGCAACCTATCACGACGAAAAGATTGTCCACTCAGCCGGAGCCCGGACACCTGATTACGGTTCGGAACCATACCTCCGAAGACTTATCGAGGAGACTCATCTTATACCTGAACGGACGACAGCGAACTATCGCAGCAGGACGGTTCAAGGAGTATAAATGAAACTCGGGCACATCGACTACCTCAACTGCTATCCATTTTACTTCCACATATTCGAAAAGGAGCCTCTCAAAGAAATTAAAATCTTCTCAGAATATCCGAGCGTGCTCAACAGGATGATGAGGGAAGGGAAACTGGACATGAGTCCCATATCCTCTGCAACCTGTGCAGACATTTCAGATGATGTACTGGTTCTGCCTGAATTCTGTTTGAGTTCCATAGGGTATGTGGGATCAGTTATGCTCATCAGCAAATGCCCCATTGAAGATCTGAATCGCAGAAAGGTGGGTGTCACCAGTGCATCACACACATCCCTAGTGCTGCTGAAAGTCCTTCTTAAAAACTATTACAAACTGGAACCTGTCTATATCCCAACCGATCCAAGGCCTGCGATGAGAGACATTGACGCCGCACTGGTTATCGGAAACGATGCGATGGTCAAGGCCCCGGGACCTGCCTCCTACACCTATGACCTTGGAGACCTGTGGCTCAGGAAAACAGGCTTCCCCGTGGTATTTGCCGCATTTGCGGTCAGGGAAAGGATTGTTGACAGATATGAGTCTGAGATAAAAGCAGTTATTTCATCATATCGCACTTCTTTGAGATATCTGAAAGAGAAAAAAGACGAGGTCATCGTAAAGGCCAGGCAAAGGTATCCTGACATTATCTATGACATAGACAACTACTACGATCTTTTGGAATTTGAATTTACTGAGGATCTGAAAAAAGCACTGATGTTCTATTATACGGTTGCAGGAGAACTGGGGTTCATAAAAAACGTGGAGAGGCTTAGATATCTGACTTTTAACTAAGGGCTCGGTTCAAGGTTCAGGGTTCAACGGTTATATTTACCTGATATCCGCATATTATTCCATAATTCGTGATTGGCTTCTTTCGCCCATTGGGTGAAACATACTTGTGGCCTCTATTGAGCCGTTGTCCTTTTGATATGAAACCGTTAGAGCTTTTCAACCTAGAACCGTGAACGCTGAACCGCTCAACCTAGGTTATATTTATCACGAAAGCACGAAAATACGAAGA
>JAFDJF010000515.1 GCA_019307645.1 Deltaproteobacteria bacterium | reverse complement strand
GGCCACGCATATAAAGGCAGCAGGTAAAAAAGGGAACGGGAAGCTGAACCCCCTCAAAGCGTCCAAGCGTCAAGCGCATTAATTTCCATTCATAATGGTTTTTCCGATGCGATGCGTCCCATGCGGGTTTTGACCTGCGATGCATTGGTATGCCCTTTGGTCCTACTGCCGTGTCAGATAGATCAAAAATTCGCGGTTGCCCTTCGGGCCTAGAAGCGGGGAGGGGATGTGTCCCTGAACAGTCCATCCAAGTGTCTTGAAAAAATCCTCGAGGTTTTCAACCACATCCCGGTGAAGGTTCGGGTCCCTTACCACTCCCCCTTTGCCCACCTGTCCCTTGCCCACCTCAAACTGAGGCTTGATCAAGGCTATGATACAGGACGGCTTTTTCAAGAGTTCCGATACAGGTGGGACTACCAGTTTTAGTGAAATGAATGAGACGTCAATGACTGCTCCATTGACGGGTGTGTCAAGATCTTCCGGTCTGAGATATCGGACGTTTGTTTTTTCGAGGATCTCCACCCGCGGGTCCTGACGGAGTTTCCAGTCCAGTTGGCCATAGCCGACATCCACGGCGATTACCCTGCGTGCCCCGTGCTGGAGCAGGCAGTCTGTGAATCCTCCTGTGGAAGCGCCCACGTCAAGCAGGTCCTGGCCTTTTACATCTACAGAAAAATGCCGGATGGCCGCCTCAAGCTTCAGTCCTCCCCTGCTGACATAATGGGGGCGGGCTTCTTCCAGCAAAACAGATGCTGAGGCCGGAACGAGGCGACCGGCCTTGTCGATCTGTGCTCCGTCAACCTGCACCAGACCGGCCATAATCAGGGCCTTTGCCTTTTCCCGACTCCGGACCAGTCCTTTTTGTACAAGGAGTTGATCAAGGCGGATTTTGGGTGGGGGTTTAACCATCAGCGGCACCCGGGTTTCATTTTATTAACCCAATAGATCCCTTGCTGCTTTTAAGATTCCGGTGGTATCGAGCCCGTAGTTTTCTCTTAATAAATTGGCCGGACCATGCTCTATGAATTTGTCCGGCAATCCGATTCTCTTGATGCGAACGTTTTCAATGCCCAGGTCATTAAACAGCTCCAGGACCGCGCCTCCAAGGCCTCCCTGCCGGATATTTTCTTCCACAACAAGTACCCTGCCTGTTGAGGCGGCAATCTCCGCCAGCCTGTTGTCCAGGGGCTTAACAAAACGGCAATTCACGACGCTTACGGAAAGCCCTTCTTTCTCAAGACGGGCGCCGGCTTCCAGGGAGGGGGGAACGGTGTTTCCCAGGGCCAGTATCATAAGATCATTGCCTTCCTGTAGAATTTCTGCCTGTCCCATGGGAATAGTTTTATATTCTGGATCCAAAGCCACTCCGAGGCCTGTTCCCCTGGGGTATCTGATGGCAACCGGACCGGGATGTTTAAGCGCAGTATAGATCATGTGTCTTAGCTCGTTCTCATCCTTTGGCGCCATGACGGTCATATTCGGGAGGCTTCGGAGATAGGTGATGTCAAAATGCCCGTGATGGGTGGGTCCGTCTTCTCCCACGATTCCTCCCCGGTCAATGGCAAAAACGACCGGGAGATTGGGCATGCACACATCATGGACGATCTGGTCAAAAGCCCTTTGGAGAAAGGTGGAATAGATGGCAACCACGGGCCTGAATCCCTCTGTAGCAAGACCTGCGGCAAAGGTAACGGCATGCTGTTCAGCAATACCTACATCCAGGAACCGCTCAGGATAGGCTTCTCCGAATTCTGCCAGCCCGGTTCCCTCCGGCATGGCCGCTGTAATGGCGAACAGTTTTTTGTTTTTTCGGCCCAGGTCTACCATGGTCCTGCCGAATATCTCGGTATATGACGGCGGTGTTTTGTGCTGATTTTTCGTCGGTGAACCCGTAGGGATTTCAAATGAGCCGACTCCATGGTAATGGGCCGGATCCTTTTCAGCTGGCCCATATCCTTTCCCTTTGGTAGTGAGGACATGAACAAGCACCGGGCCATCCATGTGGCATGTATTGTTGAAGGCCTCTATGAGTTGGCCAAGCCTGTGTCCGTTGATCGGTCCGATATACTTGAACTTAAGCGCCTCGAACAACATACCCGGTGTAAAAAAAGTAATGAAAGAATCTTCGCTTTTACGGGCCAGGTTCAAGATATTTTCTCCCACGCCGGGCAATGATTTCAAGAAATTCTCCAGGTCTTTTTTGAGACTCAGGAATCTGCGTCCGGTGATCTTGCGGCTTAAGAAAGAGGAAAATGCGCCTACGTTCGGTGAAATGGACATGGCATTATCATTCAGGATTACGATCAGATCCTTCTCAGTGTCTCCGGCCTGATTGAGCCCTTCAAAGGCCATACCCGCTGTCATGGAACCGTCTCCAATTACGGCAATGACCTTGTCTTTTTCCCCTTTGAGCGCTTTGGCGGTAGAGATCCCCAGACCCGCAGAAATCGAGGTGCTGCTGTGGCCGGTATCAAATGTGTCGTAGGGGCTTTCATGCCTTTTTGGGAATCCGCTGATACCGCCGTGAGTTCTAAGCGTATGGAATTGATCCCTCCGGCCGGTGATCAGTTTGTGCGCGTAGGCCTGATGTCCCACATCCCAGATGATTTTATCTCTTGGGGCATTGAATACATAATGGAGGGCAATGGTCAGTTCCACAGCCCCAAGGCTGGGAGCCAGATGCCCTCCGGTCCGGGATACGGTCTCAATGATTTTCTGACGGATTTCATCCGCCAGGCGCTTCAGCCTGTCAAGAGAAAGGCTTTTGAGATCCGACGGGTCATCAATTTTGTCTAACAGCTTATATTTTTCACCAAACCTGTTCATTTTTTTCTCTCAACAATATATCCGGCAATCTGACGAAGGGGGTCGGCTGCACGATCAAATATGTTCAGTGATTCAATGGCTGCTTCAACCAGCTCGGCCTGGATTTCTTTGGATCGGCTCAAACCGACTGCTGCCGGATAGGTGATTTTCCCCTTTTGCTCGTCTGCCCCGGCCTTCTTGCCCAT
>JAFDJF010000514.1 GCA_019307645.1 Deltaproteobacteria bacterium | reverse complement strand
TATGGCACATCTCGGGAAACGGCAAAACGGTTTCTCCGATCACAATAATAGCCTTGAACTGGCATATTTCCGCACACTTTCCGCAGAGGGTGCATTTGTCTTCATCTACCTTTGGAACAGGCGAAGTGACCGTTGTTATCTCTTCGATCACAGGGTGGAGAAACAGGTGCGCATTGGGTTCCTCCACATCACAGTCCAAGACTTGGACGGCACAATCCACGGAAACGGCTAAATTGGTGGCCACGGTTGTCTTACCCGTGCCTCCTTTTCCACTTGCAATGCTGATAATCATGTAATTCTCTATGGTTTTATAACCTGGGTAGTTACCGGTTTAAGCCCTTGTCATGGAACTCCCGCATTTGGGACATTTGATCTCAAAGCAGGGGATACCACGCTCATGAGCTGCTTTTTCTCCGCAATTGGGACAGACACATTCCCCGCCCTGGCCCATGCCACGGCCCCCACCCATCCCTTTTCCTCCTCCGGATGGGTTCTGACCTCTTCCGCCGCCACCGCCTCCTTGCCCTCTTGGTGCCATGACTATAAACCTCCTTTCCCCAGTTTCTCTCTATATTTATAATGCAAACATTGTTTCACAATTAAATCCAGAAGGTTTCCGCCTTTTTTAGAAACTGGGCGAGAAAATTGGGTTAAGAATTACTAAAGCTGACAATCTGATCTGCCAGCTTGGCAAACTCATCTGTATAAGCAAGTTTCTCATTTCCCAAGTTAGCCAGAAGTCCTTCATCGCCCCGCCTTACGACCTCGGGTTCGATAGGTAACCTGGCAAGAATTTTTAAGTTTTCCTTTGCCGCCATTTTCTCTCCCCCGTGGGCCTTGAAAAGATCGGTCCTCTCTCCGCAGTGGGGGCAAATAAAGCCGCTCATGTTTTCAACAATTCCCAGAATTGCCATGTTTACCTGGCGGCAGAAATTGATGGATTTTCTTACATCAGCCAGAGATACCTCCTGAGGCGTCGTTACAATCAAGGCCTTGGCATCCGGAATGGTCTGGGCCACTGTCAGGGGTTCGTCTCCTGTACCCGGTGGAGAATCAATTACCAGGTAATCAAGATCCGACCACTCGATATCTGAAATAAACTGTCTGATGACTCCTATTTTGATCGGCCCCCTCCATATGGTTGCTGCATCTTTGTTTTCACCCATAAGGATTTCAATGGATAAGACATGTAAATTCGGCATTAAATGAACAGGTGAAACTTTTCCTGGATGTTCAGAGGGCAGAACGCTTCCGTTAACCCCTAACATCCTTGGGATGCTCGGTCCGTGAAGGTCTACATCCAACAGACCAACCTTGTGACCTTTGTTCGCCAGGACCACAGCAAGATAGGCGGCTATACTGCTTTTTCCTACGCCGCCCTTGCCGCTCATTACAAGGATTTTGTTCTTGATATGACTTAACCGCTCCCTGATCTCAGCGTCTTGTACCGCGTGTTGATCTTCTTGACTATTCAGTCCGCAACTCTGGTTTGACATTATTGTTTTTCTCCTTTACTCAGAACTGTTTGGTTCTTCTTTCTGGTTTAGTCTCACATAGCCGAACCATGGCGTGTTACTGGAAACATTCTCAGCGTCTTCCTGGCTTTGATTTTTATCTTTTCCCATGGTATTTTCATGACGTTTTCCAAAATATTCTTCGACATTTGCATCGGCTGTCGTTAGAAGGTTGCCTTTTTTGTACGTTTCCACAACCTGTCTTATGGTTCCCATCAGGCCTACGATAATTTTGATGCCCTCTTCTGAAAGTTTTTGAACCGCTTTGGGACCACAATTTCCGGTAACAACAATTTCGGCTCCTTTTGAAGCGACAAAACGGGCAGATTTAATCCCGGCATCATTGACCGTTACATTGGGGTTTTCGAAGGCCTCAAAGCTCATACGCTCTGGATCAACAACAATAAAATAGGGGCACCTCCCAAAAAGGGGGTCTATTAGTGATTCAAGGGTATTTCCGCTTGCACTGACAGCTATTTTCATTTTTTTATTCCTTTATGGGACTCTTTCGTTTTCTATTGTGCTTGCGGGATCCATTAATGTGATTTTTGCAATGCCTTTCGCTGTTTCGCTTGCAGCCAGGCATAAAAAAGCCTGAATGGAGAAGCCTTCCGTGAAGATAAGCTTTCAGAACATCCTCTGGATGACCGGATATGTCTTGGATAATGTTGATTCCGGAACCCATCAGCATCCTGTGAAAAGGGCGCGATACGGCGCCACATATCAGAAGGTCTACATCCATGCCGCGAATGCGGATACATCTTCGCGACAATTCATGTTCATCCAGATATATTTCAAAACGGGAGGCCTCCTTCTGGTCTTCTACTTCAACAACTAAGAGCTTAGAGGCAGTATCTAAAACAGGAGAAATTTTGTCGTCCCAGATGGGAATGGCTATCCTCATGCAAATTACCTTCTGTCGGAGCTGTCATTTATTGCGTTTTTTCTAATCCATTGATGCGTGACTGTAGTTCTTCCATCTGTTCTCTTAGATCGTTTGCCTGCTTTTTAAGAAGGTCTAATTCCTGTGGACCCTGCCCTGACAATCCTGTTATGCCCTTACTGCGTCCAAGACCTCTTCCTCCGCCCATGCCGCGTCCCATACCCCTGCCGCCGCCAAAGACCTGGCCCTGCTGTGTCTGCGCTACACCTCCCATTTCTCCCATACCGTAATGGTCAGACACATTGGCTTCACTCGTTGGCCTGAATTCACCGGTTTTGAACCTTTCCAAGGCCGCCCTTACCGGGCCTGTATGTCCCACGAAGAGTTCAATCCCAGCCGCATTAAGCGTACGTACCGCATTGGGGCCGCAGTTGCCCGTTATCACGGTTTTTGCCCCTTTGGAGACAACAAACTGAGCCGATTGGATACCGGCGCCACCACCCAGGGCGATGTTCTCGTTATCGTAAGCCTCGAAACTCATATCGTCGATTTCGACGATCAGAAAATAGGCGCATCGACCGAAACGTGGATCGATCTGTGAATCCAAATCCTTG
>JAFDJF010000513.1 GCA_019307645.1 Deltaproteobacteria bacterium | reverse complement strand
CAGCGGCACCTATCGACTCAGGGTCCCGGCGAATGCTCCCGTGAACCTATTCTGGTCGGTCGTGGCCTATGATCGCGAGACGCACGCCCTGATCCGCGACATGCCGCAGTGCACCTGTGCGTCCAATATGCCGGAAGTAGAGCAAAACGCCGACGGTTCGGTGGATGTCTGGTTCGGGCCATTCCGACGAAGGCAGACGGTCGGTTCGAATTGGTCTTCCGATTCTACGGCCCGGAGCCACCGCTGTTCGACAAGACCTGGGTGCTGCCGGATCTTGAATTGTTGGACTAAAAAATATCCACCTGAGCCCAGCTGTAGCTGACATGGCTGCGCCGTAGGGCATGGAAAGCAACTGGATTCAAACCAAGAAAGGTGATAATTGGTTCGCTTATTTCAGGTTATGTGACCCTGAAGCACCTTATTTTGATAAATCTTGGGTATTGAATGATTTCGAGAAGGTCGAATAACTGAGGACTGCCAGTCCACAAGGCGACGCTCTCGCACGACCGCCAGCCCTGGTGGAGATAAAAGTCAGTCGGTTGCCCAACTGACTGAACTGGTAGAGTGGTTAACGAACACTGGTTTCAAAGGAGAAACGAGATGGTCATCATAGATCTAATCTTGCTAGGAGCAATCGTGGTCGTTGGTTATCTGGCCGGAGAACTGATCGGCAAAGTGAAGTTGCCCAAGGTGCTGGGCTATTTAGTGGTGGGCATGCTGTTGGGGCCCTATGCCCTGAATCTGGTCCGACCGGACATCTTCTCGACCGACCTGTTTGAATGGGCTACCCTCATAAGTATCGGCTTTGTCGGCTATTCCATCGGCTCGAGCATCCACGTGGATGAGGTAAAGGCGGCCGGTACCCAAATGACGGTGATTGGCCTGGTTCAGGGCTTCACCCCCTTTGTCTTGGTAGCGCTGGGGATGTATCTGATTTTGGACTTTGATCTGGTCACCAGTCTGGTCATTGGGGCCATTGCTCTGGCCACTGCCCCGGTCGTGGCCTTGTCCATCATTCAAGAATACAAAACCGATGGCCCGCTGACCCGCATCCTGCTGCCCATTGTGGCCCTGGACGATCTACTGGCGGTAGTAGTCTTTGGCATTATTGCCGCCTTTGCCGGAACCTACTACAGCGGTGAGGAGATGACTCTGGTCGATCCCTTCATCGAAATCTTTGTGTCGATCGGGGTGGGGACCCTGGCCGGCTGGTGGAGCTATTTCCTGCTGAAACGGATACATACCAGCGGACTTTTGATTCTGGTTACCCTCCTCATTATCCTGGTCACCATGGCCGTGGGGATCGCCCTACACGCGGAATTACTGATTACGGGCATCGTCTTTGGTCTGGTGCTGTTCAATATGCTGGATGAGCCGCAAAGAGCACTATTTCAGACTGCCAACGCCAAACTGATTGGCGCCTCGTTGATCTTCTTTTTGATCTTGATTGGGGGCACGCTGGATATTACGGCCATCTTAAGTTTGGCCGCGCTGGGTATGGCTCTGGTTTACATCATTCTCCGGGGCGGAGGTAAACTGCTGGGATCCTGGCTGGGAGCCACGGTAACCAAAGCCGAGCCGCCCATTAGAAAATATCTGGGCTTCACCCTGTTGGCTGCTGCCGGTGTGAGCCTGAGCTTTGCGGGTATTGCGACCACCTTTCTGCCAGATGATATGGCCAGCCAATTAGGGATCATGATTGGCGCAGCTGCTTTGATCAACGAAGTCATCGCCGCGTTTACCACCCAATGGGGCTTTAAGCAGGCCGGTGAGATGTATCAGGCATCCGACGATACTACTTGATTATGGACGACAATGAATCCGAGATCAAACGGATTATGGCCTAGCAGTAGCATGTGTGTCAGGATTGGTAGTCCTGAGGAGCTTATTCTTGGATAAATAAAAGGAACGCTGTTCCTCCAAGGAACAGCGTTCCTAACCAACATTATTGATTTTCAATTAAAAAATGATGATGAAGAGAGAATTTTTTAACCCTAAAACCTGGGTATCTGATCTGATTGCCGGTCTGACATTGGGAATCGAAAGCGTCCCCGGATGAGTTTTTTTTGATAAACATATAAAGTAAATCCAAATATATTTTTTTAGGTAACATGAAAGGAGATAGGTTATTGACATGAGTGGAAAAAACAGAGTGTTATGGCCAGGAACACGGTTCCTGCCTCACTCCACTTCGCTTCGGAGTACTCTGTAAGGAACTGTGTTCCTCTAACTAACAAATCCAACAAATAGAAAAGGAAGGTACATATGAGACGAAACAAACGACAAGAACGAAGAGAAGAACGTAGACCAGGCGGTAGCAGCGGTGAAAATCGCTACCAGATGCGTGAAAAGCTGGTTTCGATCGGCGACGATTTCTGGATCGAGAACGCCCAAGGCCAGAAAACCTTCAAAGTGGATGGTAAAGCGCTCCGTGTGCGCCAGACTCTGAAATTTGAGGACGCGCATGGCCACGAACTCTGCAAGATCCAGGAACGCAAGCTGCACGTCAAAGACACCATGAAAGTGGAAGATGCCCACGGACATCAAGTGGCGATGGTCAAAAAAGCCCTCGTCACGCCCGTGCGTGACCGCTTCAGTGTCAAGATCAAAGACGGGCCCGACCTGGATGTGAAAGGCAATATCCTGGACCACGAATACACCATCGGCGAAGGACACCACAAGGTGGCTGAAATCTCAAAGAAATGGTTCCGGATCCGGGATTCCTACGGCGTAGAGATCGAGCCTGGTCAGGATGATATCGTCATCCTGGCGGTGACCGTTTGCATCGACCAGATGGCTCATGACTAAGGACGAATACGATAAACGGTCCGGGGGTGTTGTTGTGTGGTTCCACCACACAACAACACCCCCACCTCTCATCTTTCGGACAAATTCAAATTAATTAGGAGAGTGTAATATGTGTTGTTTCTTTACAGCATTAGTGTTCTTTGGTCCGCGATTGGGTTTCTTAGTTTATTGGATACTCGCGCCATTGTACGTGGTGATCTTCCCGATGGTTGGCTTTGATTGGATTTTCGTCGGTTTAGGTATTTTTGCAGATATCATCAGTTACACCGGAGCCTACCGTGAACGCAAGCAGGTTCCGTACTACAGCGGACCTTAGAAATTAAGCGAATGCCGGAAAGTGATTGAAATAAAATCGAGGCAAATTCCCGGCATTCGGACAGGTTTTGCGGTGCAATCTACCCATTTTATTTCAAACTACAATCCGCAAAACACTTAGGTAGAAAATACGAAGGTAGTGGTTAGTTTTGACTGATAGCCTGCGTTTGTCATTCTGAGCCGCAGGCGAAGAATCCAGCAAAGCGCAAATCTTTACGCCTACGGTTAGATGCTGAGGCCAAGGGCCTCAGCATGACAACTTGATTTACGAAATTATCACCAGTCAATTTCAGCCACTGCCAATACGAATAATAAGGAGTCGAAAATGGGAAGAAGAGGAGCAAGACGAGGCGGAAGACGAGCAGGTCGACGGACGACGAGAAGAAGAGTGAAAAGGGGACGGCGGATGCGCCGCAGGATGCGAAGACGCATAATCGTCGGTGGTATGGTGATTCTGGGTGTGGGTTATGGGGCTTATAAACTCACCAAATCACAAGTCCAAGAAGTTGAGCAATACACGGGCAAAAACGCCGAGGATCTCTCCGAGGAAGAACTGGAAGGCGCGATGGATCAACTTGGTATTCAACCGCAAGAGCCGACGGATCAGGAGGTTGCCATGCTCGAAGCTGAAGATGAAGCGGGTTCCAAACCTGCGACCCAGGCGGCTTCACCAGGAAAAGCGGAAGAGTCATACCTCGATGAATTGGAAAGATTAGCATCCTTACGTGATCAAGGCATCATTACACAAGAAGAATTCGATGCT
>JAFDJF010000512.1 GCA_019307645.1 Deltaproteobacteria bacterium | reverse complement strand
TTTTAAAAGAAAAAATCTATTCCATGCTTGCCAAAGAGATCGAAAAGGAGACCTTTGCCAGGGCACAAAAATATTACAGTTTTCTGATCCTCGACCCTCCCATCGTGCCGGATCTAGACAAAAAAATAAGGCCTAAGCGAGCGCTTATCTGCATCCTCTCTGTTATTGTGGCATTCTTCCTTGCTGTTTTTCTGGCTTTTATAATGGAATATGTCCATCGCCTGAAGACTGAGGATCAGGAACGATACCAGGAGATGGTTCAGGGGATGAAGTTTCGCAGAAAAATGCGGGGAAGCTAGGAGGCGGGGATGCTGGGATGCATTTATAAATGTCTGAGTGAGTCCGTGTATGTCTGCCTGCCCTATGAAATGCCTCTTTATTTTTTATTTCATCGGGGTGGCTAATCTTATGGCCAAAAAAAACAAATCCATATTCGTCTGCCAGAGTTGCGGGTACCAGACCCCGAAATGGCTGGGACGCTGCCCAGACTGCGGCCAGTGGAACAGCATGGTGGAGGAATCAGAAAGACCTGCCAGCACAAATGCGAGATCCTCTTCCATGACTGATCCGGAACCTATCAATGCCATATCTTTCGCGTCTGAGATGAGACTGGCGACCGGTCTTTCCGAGTTTGACCGGACCCTTGGAGGTGGTGTCGTCCCCGGGTCTGTGGTCCTGATCGGGGGTGATCCGGGCATAGGGAAGTCAACCCTTATCCTCCAGGTCCTCGACAGGCTGGCCCGTCACAGTTTCCGGACACTGTATCTTTCCGGAGAGGAATCTGCTCAGCAGATCAAGCTTAGGGCCGAAAGGCTGTCAGTTCATTCAGACAATCTATACGTCGTTACCGGGACCTGCATTGAAGACTTTTTTGAAAAGCTTGATACGCTGAAACCGGAACTTATTGCCGTAGACTCAATTCAGACATTCTATACCGATGCCATCTCCTCTGCCCCCGGCAGCGTCGGGCAGGTAAGAGAGGTTGCCTCACGACTGATGACCTATGCAAAACAATCGAACACGCCGGTATTTTTGATCGGCCATGTGACAAAAGATGGCGCCATTGCCGGGCCAAAAACCCTGGAGCATATGGTGGATACGGTCCTCTATTTTGAAGGGGACAGGGGTCATGTATTCAGGATATTGAGGTCGGTCAAGAACCGGTACGGTTCTACCAATGAGATAGGCGTCTTTGAGATGAAAGACTCCGGCCTCGAAGAAGTCGGCAATCCGTCCCGTATCTTTCTTGAAGAAAGGCCTCAGGCTGTTTCCGGATCTGTTGTCATCCCCTGTCTTGAAGGAACAAGACCGTTGCTCGTGGAAATCCAGGCTCTTGTGGGTCCCAGCCCGTTGGGCATGCCCAGGAGGACGGCTGTTGGCCTGGACCATAACCGCATCTCCCTTCTCGTGGCGGTTCTCGGAAAAAGACTGGGCATGGAACTGGGGGATCAGGATATCTTTGCCAATGTGGCAGGGGGACTAAAAGTCGATGAGCCGGCCGCTGATCTTGGAATCATTTCAGCCATGATGTCCAGTTTTTTAGACAGGCCGGTGGACAGGAGCCTTGTCATGTTTGGTGAGGTGGGGCTGGCAGGGGAGATCCGCGGGGTCAGTCAGCCGGATTTGAGAATCGGGGAGGCAAAAAAACTGGGGTTTTCTCGATGTCTCCTGTCACGGAGCAATCTGGAAGGATCTAAGCCGACTGCGGGCATGGAACTGACGGGGATAGAATCTATTCAGGAATTGCACGAAGTGCTGTTTCAATAAACGCCTCTCACAACCCCAACCGCTCCACCATCTCTCCTATCCGGCGGGCAATGGCAAGGCATGACGTGAGTCCCGGACTGTCAATACCCAGCAGATTTATAAAATTCGGTTGGGCTGAATCTTCAGCTATTATAAAATCAGGATACCCCTTCAGCCGCGCCTGAAGCCCCACCTGATGCCAGATAAGGTCATCCTCTCTTACACCCGGGAAGAATGAACGAACTTTTTCTGCAAAGATCCCCGCACTAAGGGGAGGGCTCGACAAATCCCCTCTGTCCTTGACCGAAACCAGTTTAGGCCCGACAGTCACGGTGGACCCCAAAACCGGGGGATATGAAAGGTCTTCAAATGTGGGTGTCAGATGGACACCCACAGTAAAATGATGGCCATGCGGGGTATGCACAGATTCTGGTGTTGGGTAGATATTCATCCCGTTAACCTTCAGTTCGGGCCGTTTGTGTCCATAAAACTTGTAGCTCTCCCCTCTCACAGGATCCAGTTCATAAGGAGAGTCAGTATTCAGGATTGAAGCCAGCATATCTGCATCAACACCCGCGGCATTGATTACCGCCTTTGCCGACACGTGGTCCGTGTGTCCATCACGATAGCGGATAGCCATCCGTATAAAATCACCATCAGCCTCTAAACCAGTAACTTCAGTATCAGTCATAAATTGAACACCGCCCCGGGATGCCAGCGTATGAAGCCTGTAGACCAGGGAAATCGGTTCCACAACGCCGGCAGTGGGCACCGCCAGGGCAGATCTGGCCCGGACATTTGGCTCCAGTCCTCTGACCTTTGATCCTGAGATCCTTGTTACTCCCGGCACATGATTCTGCCCTGCACGATCCAGATAAGAATCAAGGACATCTTCTTCATCCGCGCTGGTGGCAACAATGAGTTTTCCGGTTTTCAAAGCCGGGACCTTATAGCTGTCACAGAAATCATAAAGCAATCGGTTCCCCTCAACACAGAGGGCCACCTTTTGAGGCCGTGTCTCCTGATCATAATAAATACCCGAATGGATCACGCCCGAATTTCGGCTGGACTGATTCTCCCCCTGAGTAATCCCGGGGGTTTTTTCAAACAGAAACACCCCATCATATGGTCCGGAAAGCTCCCTGGCCACAGCACAACCAATAACGCCACCACCAATAATGGCTATGTGAATCTGTGCTGTCATCAGGGTTCCCTAGTTACTGGATGCTGGGTGCTGATTACTGGTTACTGATCACTCTAAATACTGATC
>JAFDJF010000511.1 GCA_019307645.1 Deltaproteobacteria bacterium | reverse complement strand
ACCATAGATATTGGTTTTAATCGCCTCAAACGGATTATATTCACAGGCGGGAACCTGCTTAAGTGCCGCAGCATGTACAACGACGTCAATCCCGTTCATGGCTCGCCGTAAACGTTCCCTGTCACGAACGTCGCCTATAAAATAGCGCAAACTTGGGTCATCAAGGCCGCTCATCCTCATTTCATGCTGCTTAAGCTCATCCCTGCTAAAAATGACAAGTCTTTTTGGGTGAAAATCGCGAAGCATGATCTCAACAAATTTTTTACCAAATGAACCGGTGCCCCCTGTGATAAGGACGCTTAAGTTTTTCCATTCCATTTTATCTACCACCTCATTTCCTTCCTTCAGAGTGATGGTCTTATCAGGTTAAATCAAAAATATATTTACTCTGGTCCACATCCAGGAACCAGAATCAGGCATCTGCTTGTTTAATCCTTCAAGCAATGAAAAAATTTATCAAAGTGTTATACATTTTGCCTTTAATGCATTCAGTTCCGACTTTAATATTAGCAATATATATGCCACAAGGTGTTTTCTATAACTTATCAGTTATTTTAATAAGTTAAGTATGACGAATTACAGTTGTGTAAAAATTGTATCGTGGAGAAAAGTCAATTTTATGACGACTGAAGTCTGTCAAGCCATTTCCTAACCGCAGAATCCTTGGTATTCGGTGCGTTTTTTCACCTTTTTTGTAGACTAATTGTCCCATCCGTTCGTCTTATGGATTAAAACCCTTAAAAGGAGGACCGTAAGATGAAAAAAACAACGATGACTCTGGCAATGGCAGCTCTCATTACCACTTTTGCAGGCGCGGATGTGGCCCTTGCGGGCAGAATCGCAGATAGACAGATTCGACAGCAAAAAAGGATCCATCAGGGGATTCGAAGCGGTGAACTTACCCGGCGTGAGGGGGTTCGTCTGGAAAAGCAACAGCACCAAATTCAGAGGCACAAAAGAAAGGCATGGCGCGACGGAACACTCACCCCAAAAGAACGTGTTCGCCTGCAACGAGGGCAGAATCGTACGAGCAAGCGTATCTACAGGATGAAACATAACGATATCAAAAGACCGGGGAATTAGGAACACTTTGCCTCAAATCTCTTCAAAGCAGGGCCGGAGGTGCACGTTGACCTCCAGCTCGCGGTCAGGAAAATATTGGATCAGATTGAAATGATTATCACAGAAGTAAAGCATCCAGGTCCTGAGGACCAGGTTTTTAAAGCCCCATAAACAAAAAATTGGTGATCTCTGGTGTGATCAATACAAGAAGAGTGGACATGTGATTGTTCAACAGGTAATAATACAATTTATGGGTCAGATAGATGCCTCAGAACAGACGGCGCAATTGGTGGCAAAGGCCATGTCAGGAAATAGAATGGCTTTAGAGCGACTTGCCGGGATTTTTCATGAAGATGTATTTCGTATGGTCTATTACCGTACCCGTTCCACAATGGACGCGGAAGATATAACACAGGAGATATTCATTCAGGCTTTTAAAAATCTTAGCAGACTTAGATCCACGGACCGGTTTAAAAGTTGGCTTTTTAGTATCGCCGTAAACCGGGTCCGAGATTTTTACAGAAAAAAACGATTTCAACAAATACTTAGCCCTCTTACCGATAGTGGGCAGGAGGATCTGCCAAATACCGGTTCTGATGAAAAACCTGAAGCCCTGGACAACATCATGCGGCGGGATTTCTGGAAACAGGTGGAATTGCTACTGGACAAGCTGTCAAAAAAGGAGAGGGAAGTGTTTTTATTGAGGTTTGTGGACCATCTCAGTATAAAGGAAGTTTCTCAGGTTTTAAAAAAAAGTGAAAGTACGGTCAAGACTCACCTTTATCGAGCACTTCGGAAGTTCAGGAATGATCCTTCAATGCTTCAATTCTTAGAGGAGGACACAGTATGAATCCCGATACAAGCGTCCATCTTAATGAAGATCAAATCATTCGGGCTGTGGTGGATGGTCACGACCTTCCCCGGGCGTTGCGGACACATCTCTCCGAATGTCCTCAATGCACTGCAAATAAGGAAAAAATCGAAAGCGACCTCGCACGGCTGGGCCGGATGGCGGAGCGTTTTTCGCCATCCCCCGGAAAGAAAGTGTTATTGCCTTCAGAAAAGCCGAAGCGATCTATCGGGTGGTCCTGGCAATGGCGTGCTGCCTTCGGAGTGGCTGCGGCTGCCGTATTTGTGATTTTTATTATGGATATACCTCCTTTTTTCAAACCTGCTCCCGGAGGAAAAGACCACACGTACACAGAGGAAATGCTGGAAGCTGAGGCATTTATGACAGAGGTCGGCATGCTTGCGAAAAATGCACTTCCACAAGAGTATATGGATATTGCCGGGGAATCTGATGAGGAACCGGATGAAGGATTTATGGATTTTCTGATCCCAATAATTGAAGACGAGCCCCTGTCTAATGATTCAGGGCGAATTGGAGGCAAACGATGTTAAACAAGATATTAACCGGCGTTTTACTTATCATCATGGCCGCATTGCCCAATCTCGCGATGGGCCAGGGCATGGCTGGCGGCAAATGGTGGCTCAATCCGCAGATATCCGAAAAACTCAAGCTGACTGACGAAGAAAAATCCAAACTGGATGAACAGTTTGTGGAAAGTCGGCGCAAGTTGATCGACCTCAAACGAGATGTGGAAAAAGAGAGATTCGAACTTGAAACGCTTCTCGAACGTCAGCAGTTGTACGAAGATGCTGTAAAGAAACAGCACAAAAGGCTGGAGAAAACACGGATCAACCTTTCTGACGAGCGATTCAAGCTTATTATGCAATCAAGAAAAATTCTGGGGAATGAACGTTTTCAGGAACTAAAAGCGGACATGAAAATGCATCGGCATAAAAAATACCACGGTAAGGGTCGTACGAGCCCGTGATCGCGTAGTATTTTGACACTGAGCGGTGAACCTTTATTGTAACAGTTCACGGGGTACAGGGATTAGGGATCAGTTATCTTTGAAAACAACGACTTAAGGAAAACAGAGAGTTATCCCT
>JAFDJF010000510.1 GCA_019307645.1 Deltaproteobacteria bacterium | reverse complement strand
GGCAAATGTCTCCCCAAATGACCCGTCAAATGAATGCCGCTCCGGGACGTAGGGAGGAGATCAGTCAACACCGTGCGGTGGGTTTCGAAACGGTCTCAGTCAAGGCAGGAAGGTTTGAGGGTTGCGCGCGAATTGAGATTTCATATCCCGACGAAGTCGTCAATGGCAACGCCATCCGAACAAGAAAAACGCAATGGTATGCCGAAGGTATCGGCCTGGTCAAGGAGGTAGACAAAAAGAACATCAGGCCCCCGAAAGGCGATGCCTATAATATGGAACTGGTGACGGAGTTGTCCACCTATAAAATTCCAAAAAACCAATAAACTACCCCGCCGCAGAGCAGCGGGGTATCAGATGTCATGCCGGACCTGATCCGGCATCCAGTGGAGATTTCTGGAGCAGGGCCCCAGTCCTTTGGGCCTATGGAGGGTTCCGTGCGAGCAATCATCACAGGTATGTTGTTAGGGGCAGTTGTTCTTTTGGCTGCCGGATGTAATTCGTCACCATCGGTACCATATCCGGCAGACAAGGAATTGATCGATCTGTTTTACAATCAGAAGGCCCAATTCGAGCAGTTGAAAAAGGATCCGAAGAACAAAGACCTGCTGGCAGCCCTTGGAATCATGGGTGTCTCCCTGTTCCCCAAGCCTCCGGCCGAAATCTGGTTTAAAGTGTGGGTTATGGACTTCCCGGGCCCGGGGGGATGCGCAAAGGGGTATGCCTACCTTGAAAAGGCACCCGCACCAATTGTAAAGAGCATAGACGACGCTGCAGATCCCGGATCACCGGAACAGATGAAGGTCTTTAGGATTATTGAAGGCAACTGGTACCTTTACTACGCATCAGCAAATTAGAACACCCGGGGTGTCAGGTCTCAACGGGGTGTTCCCCAATTCCCGCCCAGATAAGAAAACAGGCCTAGCCATACGCTAACACGCGTCCCACGACATCAAAAACAAGATAAATTGTGACCTGGAAATTTCAAAAAATGGTTGATGCAAGCTTCTAAACATGCAAAACTGGCGCTTCATAAAAAGTCTATCATTTTTGTGTGAGTTGAATCGAGACCGGCGGAGACTGTACTCTTCTTATAAGGTTCATGCTGATGCTCATGACTGATCACAAACATCCATTACACATAATGATATTCATTCCTGATCTCCCCGGTTTTTACCTCCGGGCATCATCTCCTGAAAACAAGCATTTTTTTGTATCTCATAATAAAGTAAGTGATACCCTGAGTTTAAAGGATTGCTTATGAAAAACTTCCTCCAAGAAAAAATATGGCGGCTTGCCCTGTTATTCTTGTTTCTTTTCTGCGGATCCATGACTTTCTTGCCGCAGGCATCGCTTGCGAAGACATCTCTTCCGTCACTGTTAGTTCGACCGGTTGTCATAAGCCTTCCTGGAGATACCGCAGGAATCTGGAGATGCGATGTTGACGACCCTTGGGTTCAACCGGCGCCTTGGCCGCGTCGCATTATCAAACCGGCACAACTGCCTTCTATAGAAGACGTCGGCTGGTCTACCCTTGAGGACCTTGTATATAACAGCTTCAAGACCTGCGGGATGGAGATCTTTGGAAAGCACTTTGAGCCGATGTGGAATTTTGTGGAGAAAAAACGCCTGCCTTCAACCATATCCGACTTTTTCGAATTGTGGACAAGTTTTGCGGAAATACCGAAAGACCCGGAAGCCTTAAAAGTATGGGATGAAATATTTAAAACGGCACTCAACAATAATGAGATACCTGAGGGCGTAGGCTGGTCAAAGAGCGAGGACGTTTGGATGGCTGTTGTCAAATGCGCTTCGCAGAGTATAGTAAAGTCTTTACCCCTCCCCCCCTCCACCCGCGAAGGCTTGTCCAACTTCATCGAGGCGATGGACCAAATCAACGGACTGTATGACATTCGGAGAACCCTCCAGAGTGATTTGAAGAATCCTCAAAAGGTGTTGTTCGGCGGAGCACAAATTGCCAAGATCCCTGACCGAATAAGAAAACTCTCGGAAATTTACCAGAAATGGGACTGGTACCAGACAATCTTTATCGAAGAAAGAGCGGGCGACATGGACGCCATAGTGGGTGATACCGTGGTTGAGGCATGTGACCCCGAAACAGCAATAACCAGAAAAGATACATTCGTCAACGAGGCACTCAAGTACCTTCGGGAGCTGCGGGAAGAGGCTGCTTATTGCGAGAATGCCTATCTGTATTTTGTGTACAAAAAACTTGGACCTGGCTGGTCACCGGACCGCGCCCCGAATAAAGAAGAACTTCTAAAAGCTCAAAGGCGGTTACACAATGACATTTTTTTTAATTGGGTTGGGTTACACTTGGCCTCCAATATTTATTTATTAGAGAAGCGTCAATGCAGGCTTGCAACCGTCATCAGTAATTTTCGCACCCAATGGGAGGAGAAGTGGGAACCGCTTGTTGAGAAAAAAATGGCGCAACGTAAAGAGGCATTTGAGAATTTCAAAAAGTATACAGCAGAATATCGAGATGCCATCTGGGACTGCAAATCAGAATCAGAAATCGAGGCCGCCTATGAGAAAATGGATGCAGTGGCTAAGAGCCCCTGTGGCCATGGATTTGACGATCCTGCCGACATGCGCACCTGGGGCGAGTTTTTTGGAGATGTTAAAACATTTATTGGTTTGCCGTCCGTTAATTATACTCCGGACAGGAAAGCGAATTGGAGGGATATTCTCGAGGCAGACTGGACGGATGAGGAAAAGGCTGTTTTGGAACGGCTGCGAAATTTACCCACGGAATGCTCAGAGGAGGCGCTTGCTAAGGCAAATTCGGATTTGAAGTCGCTCATCGGATATACCGAAACTGCCAATCTACGGTGTGAGGCCTTGAAGGCACTCGAGCATGAAAAGCTTGAGGAGAAGGTCGAGAAATTTGAAGAGGATGTTGAAAGGGTACTTGCTTTCCTGCGAGATAATTGGCCGCCAAACGCCGTTGCCGTTATGAAGGAAAAATGCGATCCAGGTTTGGCGTTAGAGGTTTTTC
>JAFDJF010000509.1 GCA_019307645.1 Deltaproteobacteria bacterium | reverse complement strand
TATTTTCTATCAAGTATACCATTCACTATTCAAAGGCTTTGTTACTTACGCCCTCAAGACCGTCAGGCCGCTCCTCAAACGCAGTACTCCTCAAGCGCAGCGCTCCTTTTTTTACGGTACTTCGACAGAATCAAATACCTGTCCGATAATCTGATCGCTGGTGATATCCTCGGCTTCGGCCTCGTAAGTCAGGATGATCCTATGTCGCAGAACATCCGGCGCTACGACCTTGATATCCTGGGGAGTCACATAGGCCCGACCTTGCAAAAAGGCATAAACTCGGGCGGCAAGACTCAAAAAAATGGTAGCTCGAGGTGAGGCTCCATACTGAATATAGTCGGAAATATCGATGTTGTAGTCCGCCGGCTTGCGGGTGGCAAATACCAAATCGACTATATAGTCCTTGAGTTTATCGTCTACGTAGATTTCCTTAATGAGAGAGACAATCTCTTCGAGTTGTTGCGGCGTAATCACCGGTTTAACTTCAGTGGGGTTTTCAAAGCCCACGCGCTTCATGATTTCTTTCTCCTCTGTTTTATCCGGATAATCGATAATAATTTTGAGCATGAAACGGTCGATCTGGGCTTCAGGCAGCGGATAGGTCCCCTCCTGCTCGATGGGATTTTGGGTGGCCATTACCAGAAAGGGATCCGCTAGTTTAAACGTCGTTCCCCCAATAGTTACTTGCCGCTCTTGCATGGCCTCAAGCAGAGCGGACTGTACCTTGGACGGAGCCCGGTTGATTTCATCCGCCAAAATAATGTTGTGAAATACAGGTCCCTTTTTAATAGTGAAATCACCGGTTTGTGGGCGATATACCTCGGTGCCGATCAGGTCGGCCGGCAGCAAATCCGGTGTAAATTGAATGCGCTTGAACTCGGCCTGTACCGTGTCGGCCAGGGCCATGACAGCGCTGGTTTTGGCCAACCCGGGAACGCCTTCGATCAGGACGTGACCTTTGGCAAATAACCCGATAAGCAGACTGTCAACTAAGTTCCGTTGTCCAACGAGAATTTTGGAGATTTCGCTCCTGATGGTGTTTACAAGCAGATTCTTTTCTTCAACTTTTTGATTTAATTCCTCAATGACCACGCTTACCCCCTTTGTAGGTTCTCATAAACACGAATTAAGATTATTAAGGAATTGAGTTGGGTGTGTCAAGTTATACAATCGCTTCGCGATTCTATATAACGCGGCTTCGCCGCTCTAAAAAAGGCATCTAATATGGCAGGTAATTGAAAAAGGAGGGGTCTTTATGTTTTACAAAGCGGAAGTGTTTTCACCGGTACGCGAGGATTATTTACCGGATAGTCAAATTTGAAGCCGTTGTATCGAACTATATCATCACTTCCTCCTATACTCGCGGAGGAGTTCAACAACATCCTCGTAGCCTTTTGAACGCGCCCAGTATAAAGGCGTTTTGCCCCATTGATCTTTGGCGTAAACATTAGCACCATTTGCAAGAAATAGCTCAACCATTTCTTTATTGTTCGCCACGGCTGCAAAGTGCAGGGGGGTTCTGCGGCCTTTATTATTTTTTACGTTAATATCCGCCCCATTGGCAATGAGCAGCTCGGCGATCTCCTTATGATCCTTGCGGTAAAACCCGCCTACGGCCATGGTCACACTGTGCAGAGGCGTGTTGCCGTCGATATCTATAGCGTTTACATCCGCGCCTTTGGCAATCAGAAGCACGACGACTTCCTTGTACCCCCTTATGGACGCGCTATGCAGAGGGGTTGCACCGCGATCATCTGTGGCGTTTATCTGTTTGGGCTCATTTGCCAAGAGATTCTCAGCTTTGTCAACATCACCTACTCTGACGGCATCGAATATTGCCGGAGCGCATCCGGAAATTATCAGCAGAAGTAAAATTCCCAACACGACAAATCCATTTTTTTTATGTGTCACCATTTTCACACAACCCTTTCGATGAATGACGAGGTCTGTAACCGTCTATATATCTTCAACCCGCAAGCCATTTTAGGATACATTATTTGGGCATCGACTTCAATCTTTAGAAATGCTAAACCAATTATAAAAAACAGGGGCAACTCGCATGAATTACCCCTGTAGATTGTACTTGTGGTGCGCCCGGCAGGATTCGAACCTGCGACCTACGGATTCGTAGTCCGGCGCTCTATCCGGGCTGAGCTACGGGCGCAAATGAATCTATTTGATTTTTGTTTAGTTTTTAGGCTATAAAAGCCGGTATGTCAACGATAACTTAACCTGGAATTATCATTCGATAAAATCTAACAATTCAAATCATTTAACCCAATGAACGCAAATCATATCGAATTCATGCAACTGGCGCTCATCGAAGCCAAAAAAGCTGGACAAAAAGCTGAAATTCCGATAGGAGCTGTACTTGTCGCCAAATCAGGGGATGTTCTCTCCCGGTCACACAATCAGGCGATCAGCCTTGTTGATCCTACCGCCCATGCGGAAATTCTGGTTTTACGCCAGGCGGCTCAGAAGGTTTCCAATTACCGACTGTTACACACCACTCTGTATGTTACTGTTGAGCCGTGTATCATGTGTATGGGAGCGATCATACATGCCAGAGTGGCAAAGGTTGTTATTGGCACTTACGACCTCAAATGGGGAGGGGCTGGCTCTCTGTATAATTTTGCAACGGATACTCGGTTGAATCATCATCCGGAAGTCATTCAAGGTGTATGCCAGGATGAATGCCGCACGCTTATTCAGGATTTTTTTCGGAAAAAGCGGCATCCGGTTAAACAAACAAATACTAAACCTGAAAACTATTATCATTAAATGGGAGGCCTTTGAAAAGTGTTCAGTTTTGTTCAAGTTCAAGGAAGGCGAAGATTTTAACCACAGGAATACTTTAAGTATTTCGAGGATTACAATCTGAGTCTGACACAGAAATTGGGCAAAAGGGGACATTTTTCAAAGGTCTCAAGGAGTGGCGCGTGGCAAACATTATAATCGTCGGAACTCAGTGGGGAGCAGATGGCTGATAAACTGTCGGCCACACCATGGTTGTGGGCGGCCGACAGTTTATCAGCCATCTGGTCCCTTCCGGTATTTTGCAAAACAAAACATGCCTTATCGGCAATGGCGTTGTGGTTGATCCCGAAGTTCTGGTTGGAGAACTCGACAAACTCATCGAATACGGTATTGATGTGGGACCGGAAATGCTTAAGATCAGCGAAAAAGCCCATGTCATTATGCCCTATCACAAACAGATCGATATCGCCCGTGAGAATATGAAGGGTGACAAAAAGATCGGTACCACGGGTCGCGGTATCGGACCATGCTATGAGGACAAGGCATCCCGCAAGGGCATCCGATTCATTGAGCTTATCGACCCTGAAGTTTTCGGCGAAAAGGTTAGAGACATTTCAGAGGAAAAAAACTTTTATCTCGAACAGTTTCTATCTGCCGAAACATTTTACCCGCAGGGTATAATAGACCAGTATCAAGCATATGCCGAAAGGCTTGCACCCCATGTTACCGACATTTCCGTATTCATTAACAACGCCATCAAACAGGGCCGGCAGGTCCTGTTCGAAGGTGCCCAGGGAACCCATCTGGACATTGATCACGGTACTTATCCCTACGTCACTTCGTCTAACACAGTTGCCGGTAATGCATGTTGCGGTGCCGGCGTCGGTCCCAAAGAAATCACTGACATCATCGGTATAGTAAAAGCCTATACCACCCGGGTGGGGCGGGGTCCCTTCCCTACCGAACTTTTTGACGAAATCGGTGACAGGATTCAAGTAAAAGGGGTGGAATTTGGCGCCACAACCGGACGCCGTCGTCGATGCGGTTGGCTCGATATGGTTCTGCTTCGCAATTCCATACGTTTAAACGGTCTGACAGGACTTGTCATAACCAAGCTGGATGTTCTCGACGGCCTGTCTTCCGTCAATATCTGTACCGGCTATGAATGTGAAAGCCGAATCATTCATGAATTTCCAGC
>JAFDJF010000508.1 GCA_019307645.1 Deltaproteobacteria bacterium | reverse complement strand
GACCACTGATTACTGTTTACTAACCACCGGTCACTGCCCTTACCTTTTTCACCGTTTCCCCGGTTCTCCGATTCGCCTCTTCTGCCATCCGCCGTCTGCCCTCCGCCCCCTGTTCCGCACCATATGGACGGCCAGTTTTATGGCTTCTTTGAGACTTGATGCATCTGCCTGACCTGTTCCGGCAATATCATAAGCAGTCCCATGATCAACCGATGTCCTGATGATGGGAAGGCCCAGGGTTACATTCACCGCGTCAGAAAAATGCAGAAGCTTCAAAGGTATGAGACCCTGGTCGTGATACATGGCAATCACCGCATCGAACTGGCCTGAGGCAGCTTTATGGAACACGGTATCCGGAGGAAATGGCCCCAATACCTGATAACCGTCATCCCCGGCCATTTTAATTGCGGGTGCTATGATTTGATCTTCCTCTTTTCCGAATAACCCTGACTCCCCGGCATGGGGGTTGAGTGCCGCCACAGCCAGGCGGGCGTTTTCAAGGCCAAAGCCTTCACGCAAAGCCCTGGCAGTTATGACGATGGTCTTGTAGACCCTATCCGTGCTTAGAATGGCCGGGACCTCTTTCAGAGAACAATGGATGGTCACAAGGGCCACCCGCAGCCTTTCTCCGGCTAGCATCATGACGTATTCTTCTGTATTTGTGAGGTGGGAGATGAGCTGGGTATGGCCGTCGTACCTGTGTCCGGCCTGATGCATCAGGACCTTGCTGATCGGACAGGTTACCATGGCTCTGAGCTCCCCCTTCCGGATCATCTCAACGGCCCTGAAGATGTATTCCACCATTGCCTTGCCGCCCGCCAAGGTGGGTTTTCCGGGCTGGACAGCCTCGCCTTTCAGGGCTGACACGGCCACAAGGTCAATTTTTCCCCGGACCGCACTGGCCTCAAAGGGATTTTCGATAATGTTCAATGTCATCTCCCGGGAGACCGCTGGGAGGATTGAAGAGAGGGCGGCAGGGTCTCCCAGGACCACAGGACGACACAAGTCATAGATTCCTTTGTCCGCCAGTGCCTTGACTATGATCTCCGGCCCGATACCGGCCGGATCGCCCATGGTGATGCCTATTAAAGGAGTATTGGACACATCCGGTACCTCGTTATATAGGTATATTGTAAAAACTCAGGTTCACGGTTCAAGGTTCAGGGTTCAAGGTTAAAACGATGAAGGAGGGGCTCTACTCTTTAGACAAATACCCTGTTCATCTGGTTTTTTGATATGCCAAACGGTTTGTCACACAAAGTCCAAGGAACACGCTATGTCGCTCTGGAAACATGAAGAAAATCCCGCTAAATCGGGATTAACCGTGAACCGCTGAACCCTGAACCTACTAACCTGAGTAGTTACGTATATTGTAACAGTTAATTATTTTGCCCCATATTATTTTGCTAATATCTTTACATGAGCAGGCGTTTCAAAGGGTTCGCTAAAGACAACTTCCTGTTTTGGCTTGAATCCCTAAAACAAATAATTCAGTTCAAACCGGAATTCACTATAAGAAGGGTCTTTGCCCTTTACATCTATTACGTCCGGATTCTTTGTGTCATCAGCCATTACGATTCCAATGCGAATTTTTGCCTCTAAATCCGGAAGAAAAGGAAATCTGTACCACATATCAGCATGAATATAGGATCGGTCTGTCAGAAGATGGCCGCCTAATCTTTCCTTTTTATCATCATAATCCATGTAGACATAATCGATACCTGCCCTGAACCCCTGGACAATGCCTGCCTTTCCGAAATCATAGAATACCTGGACCATCCAGGACTCGGTGTCTGCGAACCAGTTATACTGGGCCATGGAACGGGTGTAGCCGCCGGTTGGAAAACCCCTCCAGGGACAGATGAGATCTGCGTCATCAGATACTTTTGAATAACCGGTAAGCAGGCTTCCTGCCCCTTTTCTCAGTACAACCCGTGCCGCGTAAAGTTTGCCGTCAACACTGTCCGGATCATTGTATCCCCTTGCCAGTCCTTTCCCATCTACCAGTTTTCCGCTTAAAGCAGCGCCGCCCACATCTCCTGCACCGTCATCAAACTGTTGCATGTATCTCAGTCCGGGTGCCAGGCTCCAGCCTCCCCCCATTTGTATCTGGTAGTTGGATTCCGCCATAAGTGAATAAAAAAGATCAGGCACGCCTGTGTACCACATATCCAGTTTTACGTTTTTGAGCGAGTTATTCGTAATGCCTGCAACTGCAAGATCATTATTTACATCCTCGCCGGCCGCTTTAAGATTTGCATAGGTCAACCCTCTGTGGGAAGCAGAGTCATCCTGGTTATTCCAATTGCTGAGATTAAAAGTTTTAGCTCTTATAGTGATCGGCCTATATTTGCCGTCACTATAAGTAATTACATCGTGAAAATCGGTGTGATCACGTAGTTTCTGTTCAGTGAGAAAAGCCAGTTTGACGGTTGTTTTAGGGATGTCTTCGCTTACGAATGTATACCCTTCAAAGGTATTGGGTATCATCTTTGTATCATTTGATTTGGTAAGAAAGCTCTCAAATATCTGCCTGCCGATTTTGATTTCGGATTTATGAAAATTGTACTGTAAATAGGCCTGGGCCAGGACCGTCATGCCCCAGTCACCCTCCTCCAGCCTGTCGTACCTGGAAAAAGTATCTTTTCCGGATCTTCCATATAGTGCATCCTCTTTATCCAAAAGGCCAAGGTTCTGCGCTGTATAGAGACCTGCGGTTGCGCTTATCCCGCAAAGCGGTGCAGTCTTGTAAATCAGGCTTCCTCCAAGAGCAAAGCCGGTAGGGTCATGCAGTCTTCCTTCCTTGTATTCCCAGTAAAAGTAATTCATTCGAAGTCTTCCGTAATACATGCCTTTTGTGAAAATTTCAGGAAAGGATTCCGCTGCTTCAGGAAGTATGTTATAGACTTCCGTCATGTTATTTCCGTCATGTTATTTCTCAACATACGCTTCGGTTCACCGGCTGAAGCCAAAGCACTCACAAGGACAGGGACAAATGCTACCGCTATAGCCAATTTTATCCTGGTCCCTATTCTAGATATTTCTTTTTTGAACTTCATTTGTAACTACTTAGTGTCTGAACGAAAACTAGGATTTTTCGTCAAGATCAAGGAAGATCAAAATTTTAACCGCAGGAATACATTAAGTATTTTGAGGATTAAAACTTTTATCTGACGCAGATATTGGCGAAAAAGACAGTTTTCGTTCGGGCACTACTCAGGTATCCGTCTTTTCTTTCAACTACGAAACACGCCAAAAGCGCGAAAAGGTTTGGTTCGTGAATCCTTAAATATAATTTGCGTTCCTATTCTTGCGCCTTTCGCGTATTTCGTAGTTCCCCCTATCCATCATGACCACGTTCCTTATATTTCAGCGGCGTTAGTCGTGTCAAATGGGAAGTTAAATGAATGATTAACCCCTGAGCCAATTCCAAAACGTCCCATTTTGGCCAATCTCAGCGTTGGGCTCAAATTTTAATCCTCAAAATACTTCAATGTATTCCTGTGGTTAATCCCGCCTGTGGCGGGATCGCTCGCCTTGATCTTGACCAAACTGAAACGTTTTGAAACTGGCTCCCCCTTTTCCATTTTTCGTTTTTAGATACAATTGAGGCCGAAGCCAATGTGGTACTTGCAATCCGGTTTGGACTG
>JAFDJF010000051.1 GCA_019307645.1 Deltaproteobacteria bacterium | reverse complement strand
TAGATCACTATTATCAATTAGTCCCTATCAACACGGCAGAGCCATCACTCTCTGACCCCCGAATAGCGGGATCTTCGACTGGCCCTGAGGACCAGGTTTCAAAAGCCGAATGAAAGGAGAAAAAATGACAGACGATATGGAGATTTACGAAGAACTGGCTGAAATGTATCGGAATGAAGATGTTGTTGGCCCACCGGAAACACCGACGTTTCTCAAGCTGTTAAGTCTTCAGTTTACTGAGGCCGAAGCACGCCTGGCTCTGATAGCTCGGTTTGAAGGCAAAAAAATCGATGAAATTGCCGAAGTATCCGGTATTGAGAAAGACGAGCTGAAAAAGATGCTGCTGACCATGTCGGACAAAGGAACCATGTATTACGAAGTATCCAGTGATGATCCGACATACCGGGCTGTGACCATGGCTGCCCCGGGTATCACTGAAACAGGCATGTGGGGCAATATTAAATTTCCTTACACTGTGGAACTGGCAAAAACCCTGCACAAAGTTTTAAAAGAATGGTCGGAACAGAAGCTTTGCGCGCTCGGCACGCCTTTTGCCCCTGTATGGGCCGGAGTAAAAGCCTTGCCCGAAGGAACCACTCCTGAAGAAAATTTAGTAGAATCGATTAAAAACGAAGGCCACTGGAGCGTGTCTCCCTGCCCGTGCCGTTTGACTCACTGGATCGCAGATCCCGGCAATCACTGTAAGCATATTCTTGAGACCTGTCTCCATACCGGTGAATTGAGCAAGTGGACGGTAAAACACGGCCTGGCCCGTGAACTTTCCTGGGACGAGACCGTAAAATTACTGGAAGACTGCAATGAGGACGGCCTCGTCCATACGATAAATATTCAGAATTGTATCTGCAACTGCTGTAACGACTGCTGTGCAATATTTCACGGGCAGAACCTGGGGCATGAGGTATTTTTGCCAAGCCCGTTTATCCCTGAAGTCGATGCCGAGACCTGCACAGGGTGTGAAATCTGTGCACAACGCTGTCCTGTAGAGGCAATGGGGGTCGATGAAACAGCATCCGTGAACCGTGACAAATGCATTGGGTGCGGTGTATGTGTCCCTTCATGCACGACAGAATCTATCCAGCTTGTTCGGAGGAATGGTTAATCGTTTGAACAGAATACAGGAGAGATTATGATGGGACGTTTTGACGGAAAAGTGGCCATCGTGACCGGTGGGGCATCCGGCATCGGCAAGGCAACCATGGACCGCCTTTCAAGGGAGGGTGCTGCCGTAGTGTGTGTTGATATCAACGATGAACTGGGAGAATCTGTGGTTAAAGAAATTAATGCCGAAGGAGGAAAAGCCGCATACAGACATTGTGATGTAGGGGAGTTTTCCCAGGTCAAGGCTACGGTTGATTTTGCTGTAGAGCGGTTCGGCGGTCTTGATATTATCCACAATAATGCCATCTGGTCCAGCGGCGGGTGGGTGGCTGATATCGGTCTGGAAGACTGGGATAAAAGCATCCGGATCATGCTGACAGCAGTATTTTACGGGTGCAAGGCCGCTATCCCGGCCATGCTGAAGCGCGGGGGAGGATCAATAGTGAATACCGCATCCATCGAGGCATATGGCGGAGAAATGATGGCGTCACCCTACTGCACCGCCAAAGCAGGTGTTGTTAATTTCACCAAAAATGTGGCCATTGAATACGGCCGCGTGGGAATCCGGGCAAACGCCATATGCCCCGGGATTGTGGAGACACCGCTGCTTGATTTTATGAACGAATTTTCAAAAAATTCCCGTGAGGAGATGGAAAACATGAGTGCCCTGGGAAGACTGCTTCAGCCGGAGGAGATCGCGGCTGTCGTTGCTTTTCTGTGCAGCGAAGATGCTTCGGCCATTACCGGTGAAGCACTGGTTGTGGATGGCGGGATTACCTCCTTTTTGAACCTTTCGGGCCACGAACCGTTTTCAGGAGAGTAACACTCTTCCTTACATATATCATCGGTGATGCCGACAAACCTGGTAAAGCATTGAACGCTGTCGCTGCTGATGCTGGAATCAGCGGAACGCTATAGATTAAAGGAGGGGTAACCATGATTACGAAATATGACGAGATGCTCTGTCACCAGGCAGTGTCAACATTTGATCATCCGGTGACAAGTGCCCGTGAATGGACGGAGAGGCTCTGGCTCATGGCCCATGATACCAAGGGGGACTTAATACTGGTAGCCGGTTTCGGTTACTACCCCAACCGAAATATCATGGATGCCTTCGTCTGCCTGGCCGTTGAGGGAAAGACCCAGCACGTTTTACGGGCCTCTCGCGAGCTTCGCCCCCGGATCGATGAAGTCAACGTCGGACCGTTCTCGTGGGATGTGCTCGAACCTATGCGAAGGCTCAGGGCCAAACTCGACGAAAATGAATATGGCGTGAGTTGCGATATCCTGTTCGATGCCACCATGCCGCCGCACGAAGAAGACCCGCCCCAGTTCTACCGCGTTCGAGGCCGGGTGGTAGAAGATATCCGCCGGTATTCCCAGGTGGGAAAACCAACCGGCTGGATCAAGGTTGATGGCCGGACCCACACCATCGATTCCAACTCCTGGCGCACATACAGGGACCACTCCTGGGGCATCCGCCGGGGCGCTGTGGAATATCTGGAAACCGGCGTGCAACCGGGCGAAATCCCCGTCGGGCTCCTCTACAGCGGAGCATTCTGGCAATTTGATACCTGGGGTGCATGTTACCATACCCGCGAAGACTGTGATGGGACACCAACCAACTTCAGCGGCGGGGTGTTCTACCCGTTAGGAAGCGGAAAGGACGCGGTGCATCTGGAGAGTTTCGAACACAATTACACTTTCCGCACGGAAATACCCGGGTTGCGCCAGGCAAACGGAGGCAACGTTATCCTGAACAGTTCCGATGGTTCCAGGAAAGACGTCACTATCCGCCCAATCGGGGTCATCTATATCGGGGCGGGCGGGTACAGCCCCGCAAACTACAGGGGATTTACCCATGGACTGTGGATGGGATCATCCTGGATGGACGGGTTCACTCTGGACATCACTGATCCGAATGTGATCAAGGAAATCACCTATCTCGACGAACTGGTAGGCGAGCTACACTGCGGGGATGAGGTTGGATACGGTATGACCGAGGTTGTCGTTGTCGGGAAATATCCCAAGTATGGATACGAGGATTTCTAGCTGTCTTCACAGACCAGGATCTTAAAATTTGAGCCGAGAAAAAGGAGCGCGAGCCCTTAGCTGTTGGAACTTCACACTTATGCAACCTGAACAGGGGGACGAGAAATGCCAACATTTGGATATGCGGGCAAGATACTACGCGTCGATCTGTCTTCCGGAATCGTGACGAATCAACCTACATCAGACTATGCGGATCAGTTTCTTGGCGGCAGAGGGATCGCCGCCAAGATTTACTGGGACGAGGTCCCACCTGAGGTCGGTCCTTTTGACCCCGAAAACCGACTGGTATTTGCAACCGGCCCTTTGGGCGGCTTGCCCGCAATCGGGGGCTCAAGATGGACTGTTTGCGGAAAGTCCCCGGAACCGGCCCTTGAGTGCTTTTCATATGGCAATCTTGGGGGTCGGTATGGGGCTGAACTGAAGTTTGCCGGATTCGATGCCATCGTGGTGCACGGGAAGTCTGAGAAGCCTGTCTATCTTCACATTCGCAATGACACGGCCGAATTCAAAGATGCTTCGCATCTCTGGGGCAAAGGCGCCATCGAAACTCGTGAAAGCCTGAAAAGCGAACTCGGCAGATCCGCCAGAGTAGTCACTTTTGGTCCTGCGGGTGAAAACGGGGTCGCAATTGCCAGTCTCCTTGCTGATAACGATTCCAGCGCTTCCGGTGGACTGGGTGCCAGCATGGGCGCCAAAAACCTCAAGGCGATCGTAGTAGAAGGTGCAGGGAAGAAAGTGAATGTGGCTCAACCGGAGCGCTGGCGAGAGCTTCTAGCTTACTACAACCGGATAGTTCGGGGGCAGTTCGAGTTCATGAGCCGGTGGGTCAGAAACTACTTTGTGGAATTCAAAACCACGCCGGGGCCGGAAATGAAGAAGGAGCCGTGTTATGGCTGCGTCAGCAAATGTCCACGAAAAGTCTATGAGGCAACCGACGGCCGAAAGGGCAAGTTTTTCTGCGGGGCAGCCCTTTTCTATCAACCCCGGGCGGATGAGTACTATGGTGACTGGAACGAAGTTGGGGGCGATGTTCCCTTCTCTGCCACCAAACTCTGTGATGAATACGGTATGGACGTATTTGCTATTGACCTGATAATCAGCTGGCTTGACAGTTGCCATCGTGAGGGTATTCTTTCCGAGCAGGACACCGGTATACCTTTATCGAAAATAGGAAGCCTGGAGTTCATCGAGACACTGGTACGAAAAATAGCACTCCGCCAAGGGTTCGGGGATGTTCTTGCCCAGGGCCTTTTCAGGGCGGCAGACTCACTGGGACCGGCGGCAAAGGCACAAATCGAGACGATCGGTTACCAGGCAGAGCCGGGCCTGTATCCCTGGTACGGACCGAAGCTCTATATGTTCAATGCGTTCCCGACGGCCATGGAGCCGAGGGTGCCTATCCAGCAGCTTCACGAATTGAGCTTAATGCTGGCCAAGTGGGTCGCCTCGACGTATGGATTGCAGAAAATCACCAGTGAGGTGTTTCGAAATATCGCCAAAAAATTCTGGGGCAGCGAACTCGCTGCCGATTTTTCCACCTACGAGGGGAAAGCCATGGCAGCAAAAATGGTGCAGGACCGGGAGTATGCCAAAGAATGCCTCATCCTTTGTGATTTCCTCTGGCCTATCATTGAGGTAGAACACACTGAAGATCTTGTGGGGGATCCGACACTCGAGAGCCAGATCCTTTCTGCCGTTACCGGGACCGAGGTCAGCGAACAAGGTCTTTACCGAATTGGAGAGCGGGTGTTCAATCTGCAGAGAGCCATACTGGCCAGGGAAGGTCACCGGGGCAGGGATTTCGATAGACTCCCGGAATCCAGTTATACGCTCCCACTGGCGTACGACCACGCTATTCCTGATTGTCAGGCGCCGGGCAAGGATGGTGAGCCGATTTCCAAGGTGGGGGCAGTCGTTGACAGAGATCAATTCGAGAAGATGAAAGACGAGTACTACGGAATCAGGAAATGGGACCCGGCTACCGGCCTGCAGACGAGGAAACAACTTGAAGAACTGGGGCTGAGGGATATCGCCGATGATCTGGAAACAAGGGATCTTTTGGCGTCATCATAATGTAGTGCGGCCCTTCAGGGTCGCATAACGAAAAAGAGGAGTGCAACAATGCCCCAAGACGTTGACCTGCCGGGGATGCAATCAAAACTTCTGGGCTGGCTGCAAACGAAGATGCCTAGGGCCTCCAACTTCACCATATCGGACCTGCAAAAACCCGGCATGGGTTTTTCCAGTGAAACATATCTTCTTGATATAAACTGGGAGGAAGCCGGAGAAGCAAAAGCAATGGAGACAGTTCTCCGCGCTGCCCCGCGAGAGCGAGGGGTCTTTCCTGAATATGATCTCGGTCTTCAGTTCCGCATCATGCGGATCCTGGGAGGGACAAAAGTGCCGGTCGCCAGGACGCTCTGGCTGGAAGAAGACCCATCCGTCATCGGCGTTCCGTTTTTCCTGATGGAGAGACTGGAAGGTGATGTTCCCCAGGACTATCCATCTTACCACGGCTCCGGCATGTACTTCGAAGCCACACCCGAGCAGCGGGCAAAAATATGGTGGGGTTCACTCAAGGCTATGGCCGAGATCCATAAGCTGGACTGGAAGAAAATGGGAGCTACCTTCCTCGTGGAGCCAAAAAGCGCTATTGATGCCGTGGACCGGCAACTAACCTATTGGGACAGCTATTTGAATAACTGGATAAAGGACGACCCGCAGGAATCACACCCAATCATTGAAGCTGCGCTGGAATGGCTCAAGGAAAACCGGTACGAACCGGAACGTCTCACATTGTGCTGGGGAGATGCCCGCATCGGAAATACTCTGTATAGCAGGCCGGATAGGGACGTGCTGGCCATTATGGACTGGGAGATGGCTTTCATCGGAGATCCGGAGGCAGATCTGGCCTGGTTTATCACGGTCGACAAAGAATGGACCGAAGGCTTTGGTCTGTCCAAACTGGAGGGGACACCGGAAGACGAAGAGATCGTTCAACGCTATGAAGCGATGACCGGGTGGAAGGTCAAGAACTATTTCTACAACGAAGTCATGGCAACCTTCCGACATGGGCTGACTCTGATCGCGGTTCTGAAGAGATTTCAGGAGCAGGGTATTCCCATCGAAGAAGACATGATCCTCAACAATTTCCCAACCCGTCACCTGGCCGATCTGATTGGTTTGCCTCCTCCGGGGGAGAAAAAACAGGTTATTACGGACATCAATGAAGTGACTGTCAGCATGCAGTTCCACTTCACCGGACCCTGAGGTTGTGACTGGTACCTGATATGCGACAAGGGGAAGGGAACCCGTTATGATGGTATTACGGACCGTCCCGACTGCACCATAAAAGTCTCTGCGGAAGACTGGAAGGCTATTCAAGCCGGAGAACTCAATCAGCTGGAAGCATGGTCGACAGGCAGACTGGTTACAGAAGGTGATCTGGCGCTGCTTTCGCTCCTCCAGGACGTGATGGCCGAGTTTACCGAATTTTAGGGCTTGAGTAAAACGAATTGACATTTTGTTTTTTATAAATCCATTCAAGATGGGTGGTTTCGTAAAAAGCCGGAAAACACCATTCCTCGTCATTCCGGCGAAGGCCGGAATCCAGTTATATCAAATGGTTCCAGATTGTCTGGACTCCGGGTTTCACCGGAGTGACGACTTTTTACGAGACTGTTAAGATTGTTTACACAAGATTCAGGTATAAATTTATAGAAAGGAGCACACCATGCATAACGAAATAACCAGGCGCCTTTACGACGCATTTCCATTGGAGAGAAAAAGTGACTTTTGGGCCGGCTACCTTTATCTTAAATACACAGAACACTTTTTCAACAAATCGATCGAGGGAGCAGGCCTTCAGCCCAAAGAGCTTCCCCCGCTGGACCCTGCGATTGAGGAGATGATTGAGGCTCTCGCCTGGCAGGTCGCTGATAGTGCGGAGAGCGCTGAAACCAGTCTTTATCACGGCAAGATTGTAATACACGAGGATGCGCTGAAAATATTCACCCAGAAAGAGGACCTGAATATTACACCACCGGAGCGGGTAATACCTTTTAAGATAGCCAGAGACATTGTCCTGGAGAACCCCGGTTCGATTGCAGTGGGAACGTGTCCCTGCCGCTCGGCTTCGCCTAACCCGTGTCTTCCCCCGGGTGAGCAGGAGGTCTGTCTTTTCATTGGTGACCCCTGGGTTACTTTCATGGATGAACAGAACGCAACGTATCACAGGATTTCTCAAGATGAAGCTGTTCACAAACTCGAGTTCTGTCACGAGAAGGGTTTTGTGCATACAGCCTACTTCGAACATGCGGTCGGCAACAGGCTGGATGCTATCTGCAATTGCTGCAGTTGCTGCTGTATGGGGGTCAGGATGTGGAACCTGATGGAAGGGACACTTCCCCTGCTTGCCCCTTCAGGCTATGTTGCCGAGGTGAATGACGCGTGTAACGGATGTGGCGTTTGTGCAGATAACACCTGTAACTTCTATGCCATCAGTATGGATGAAGAAGGTCAAAAGGCTGTTGTTAATCTTGAAAAGTGCATGGGTTGTGGTGTTTGTGAGGACGTGTGCCAGGTCGAAGCCATTAGTCTTCGCAGAGAGCCATCCAAGGGCGACCCGTTGGACCTGGACGAGTTGAAACACCTTGATCTTTAGGACCTTGCGGCAAAACCAGTTTGCGCCACATTATTTTGTAAAAAAAACAGGAAGTGCAAAAGCCATACCTTGCCTTATTACGACAACATGGCGGAAGGCGGCTCCCAACATGAAAAAAGAAAATATTATCATGACGAGTCTGGAGACCCCGGAGGACATCGAGATCCGGATGCCCAACATGCGCCGCGGCTCAATCAAGCATGGCGACTACAGGCCCGTGCAGCTGGGTTGTTTCCGCCCCAACCAGGAGTGCTCGAACACAAAAACACCCATCGAGGGTCTTTATGTATGTGGCGCATCGGTTTATCCGGGCGCGCTGGTGATCGGAGGGCCGGGCTATCTTGCTGCAAACAAAGTCGCCGAAGATATGGATTTGAAGAAATGGTGGAAACCAACACCGGAGATGGAAAAATACAGCAAAACGTACCTGGGATGATCTTAAGCCTTTATGAAACCCGCGGGGGAGAAGAAACTTCCAAGAGGTGGGCATGAGGAACGACCGTGTTTCGGAACGGGGGCTGGAGGCAAAGATCCGGAAACCGGAAAGCCAAGCAAGGCGAAGCTAAAGGAACTGGGCTTCGAAAACTTGGCAGATGCTCTGCCGTCACTTTTTTTCCGACTTTACCCTAACGTTGCATAAATCCTGTCGACAAAAACCGTTTCACTCGCGCTATAGTGCATGAACTGCACGTGTAGTCATGCTTTTCTGAACCTCATGTAGTGTGAACTACACTTCGGGCCAGAAAATCATGACTACACACACATTTCACGCACTCTAACACGTTTTTGTTCGAAGTTTTATG
>JAFDJF010000507.1 GCA_019307645.1 Deltaproteobacteria bacterium | reverse complement strand
AAAGACGAACTCATCCTCTTCATAGCCGAGGCGTTCGATCTCTTTTTGATTTCGTTCATTAAGATCCTTCACCCGCACAATGGCGCCCAGTTCACCGCCCGCGGCATTGACCACATCCTCATTCAGATACCACACCAGATCGATATCCCATTTCTTCGCGTATTCTTTCATAAAGTCCTCGATCTCGGTGAAGACATCGTGCTCGCTGATCGTAAAAACAGTGGGCAGCGGTCGGCCGTCCTCTTCGCATACCTGTCGAATCAGCCACAGGACCATAGTACTGTCTTTGCCGCCGGTCCAGGTAATTGCCAGTTCCTTTGGTTTGAATTTGTCGAATCCCTTGCGTATCTCCTTTTTGGCGTCGTCTATCTTTTTGTTGATGATCATCTTTTTTGATTCTTCCATTTTTTTCTAAGCCTCCTTTTTTTTATTTTGCCACTAAGACACTAAGACACAAAGTTTTTATGATAAGGGTTCATTCCAATTCCTTTAACTATAAATTTCTCTTTCTAATAAGGGTGTAACCATATATAGCCCTTCTTTGCGCCTTCGTGCCTTAGTGGCAGAACTGGTGTCTTTATTTTTATTGAACAGATAATGCCTTTGTCTGAGCATCTAACTCCATTTTAACCTCCTCATAGAAAACACTAAACGACTTTTTTCCGGGAATACAGACCTGGTACTCGCAGACCTCCAAAGCATTCCCACCAGAGAATCTCATCAGGGTCGGCAACGACGACCTCGAAAATGATCTCAGGCGGATTTGTGTGGGTAAACTCCCTGACGCGGGTCCACATGGGAAACTCTAAAATGTATCGAATATCCTTAAGATCATATGACATGTCATCCCTTTTCGCGGCACAGGCGCCGTAGAAGACGAGCACGTTGCCAGTCTGCGGCATCCAGTGCACGTCGCCCATTGCATTGGAGTGAGCTAAGTCACTTCCGGCGCTATCCTCAGAAGCCCACACCTCGCGTATGGTCATCTTGTCCTCGTCGATTGCGTATTCAACCGCCCTGCTGTAAGTCTCATGGGGCGGCAGCTTCGGTTTACCGTCAAAGGGAAGGGCCTGCATGATCCCATTGTCCCAGACCAACACTGTTCCGGCGGGGGTTACTCTCGGATTGTGGCCATAGTAGGGCCAGCGAAACTCACCCACCGGCTTGAGAAGCTTGTTTTTGAGGCGATCGGGCCAGCCGTGATGATCTCCCAGGATCCATCGAACCTCACCGGTCTTACGGTCCACCTTGACAAAAGCGCACTGCTTCCGCAGAGAAATAAGCACGGCATCATCCCGCTCGTCGTAGCAGAGCCCGTTGCCATGGGTCCAGTCTTCGTGGCCGGGAAAGCCCCGCACCTTCCAGTATGGATTAAGGGCCAAATAGCCGATTCGGTAAGGGTCCAGGTGCTCAAAGCTGTTCCAGTGCCATGCGATACTACCGTCTCGGCGAAACTCCACGATGTCGTCCCCCATGACTTTCGCTTTACATCTCGGTGCTTCCGGGTCGGTTTCGCTTGTATAAAAATCTTCTATCTCCTTCGAGTACGCCGTCATGACGAGAAAGTTTCCCCAGGGCAACTCGTGAGGCTGGTGGTGGATCGTTTGAACGTCCACCGGCACGGCGCCCTCTGCCGGGCCTTGCGGCCGCCTGGCCGCGTACCATTCCGCTATCTTGTTACCGAGCATGTCAATTTCCACTGCGCGGAAGTCTGTAGTAAGGTAGAACAGGTGTCCGTTCTGCAGGAGATCAAACCCGGCGAGCCGCGAGTTCGCCTGGTAGTACCAAACAACCTCGCCTTCAGCGTCAAGCGCAACGAGCAATGACCAACTGGTCATAAATGCCCTTTGTGCCTTTGATATAAGCATCATTCTGCCGGGTACGCGCCGGCGGATATTCATCAGCGTGATTCCCGGCTCCATTTGATCGGGCTTGCTCACGTTTACCTGAATCGGAGGCCATTCTCTCGGGCCGGGAGGGAGGGGAGGCGTAGTGAATTCCAATGCTTCTGGTGCGCGGGTTTTGTTTCCGGCCTTATCCCGGATGGAGACACGGAATCTGTGTTGCCGGTCAGGCCGCATTCCGAGAATGGGTAGACCGTCCTGGGGTTTGTGTGAATCGTCAAAGTCAATCTCCCACTTTCGCTCCCCGTCTGAGACCTGTACAAAGGTTCTGACCTCTTTATCCACGGTAAAACGCAAAATTGCTGCAAGGGGTACCCGGGGATTTGGATTCGCGGAAATTGACGGAGCTACTGAAAATGTCGGAGACCCTGAATCCGTACGGGAGATAGATCCTGTTTCCTTATCCGTCATCATGTCATTTACCCTCTTATTCCGATCTCTTTACATGACACTGGGTATGCATTTTTGTAATAATTCAGCCACAAAGGCACTAAGCCACAAAGATTATATGATAAGGTTCTTCTCCAATTTAGTTGACTGCAGAGTAAAGCATTTTTTTACGTCGAACTCGCCACAGGCGAGCAAGCACTTGTCCGCCTCCGGCGGATCAAACAGACTGAACATCGAACTTCCAACATCGAACATCGAATGATGAAATCGCTCGCGCAGCGCAGGCGCTTGCGCCGCGTGTTGCTTCTCCAGTAAAGAAAAACCAGAATACCTTATTCAAAATTCGACGTTGGGCGTTCGATGTTCGATGTTCATAGTCCCTTGATCCATTTTTTAATACAATCTTTTAGCAATAAGTCCCTTCTTTGCGCCTTCGTGTCTTAGTGGCAGAAGTGGTACGCATTTTTTATTTGACATTCCGAAAATAGGTAAGATATAATACATCTGACAAGTTTTGCGGTCAAGAAAAAAATGGTTCTCCATTTGTAAAATCTAGAATGCTTCACATTACTGTTCAAAAATAACTGGAAATATTTGGTAAGGTGCCGGCATATTCCTTTCTTCTGCTTACATTCATTTCACCGTGCACGGTTCCTTTCACTGCGAATTTTGGAAGGATACTAGTTAGATATCAACCACAAACCCAACTTAAAAGGAGGTAGTACCCATGCTTAGCAGAAAAAAAATCCTGTTTTACCTTATGGCCGTTAGTTTAATTCTAACAGTATGGACTCTGCCATCATTAGCTGGCTACTATGATGGAAAGACTATTACAATCATAGCTAACAGTAACCCAGGCAGCGGGTTAGACCTGAACTGCCGGTTTTTTGCTCAAAATTGGGAAAAACACTTTCCCGGAAAAACCAAGGTTATTGTTAAGAACATGCCGGGCGGAAGTAAGGCGTTAAAT
>JAFDJF010000506.1 GCA_019307645.1 Deltaproteobacteria bacterium | reverse complement strand
CAAGATCAAGGCATGCGAAAAAAATAACCGCAGGCATATAGTTGATATTCCGAGGATTATTTTTTGAGCATAACGCAGATATTGGACAAAAAGACCATTTATGGATGGGCACTATTTAACGGTCTGTGAAGATAGACCCGAGTTGCGCCCCAGCTTGAAGGGCCGGAGTCGAGCGTGAAGTCTGAAACATCGGGATGTTTTCTGAGAAGTGTGTGCACCGTGCGGCGAAGGGTACCTGTGCCTTTACCATGAATGATCCTGACCTCATAAATCCCTTTTTCCAGGCATACCCTGAGATATTCCTTAACAACTGATGCGGCGTCTTTCGGCGCAAAGGCATGCAGATCCAGTATTCCGTCAATGGGAATTTGGTGCGGTTCAGTGTCAGTTGTGTCTAAGGGTGTCATTGGGGCAAATCTATTTTTGAGTGAGGCCTTAAAAATGCTGTTTACAGAAAGATGATGGTTTCGTAAAAAGTCGGGAAAACCCATCCTTCGTCATTCCGGAGGAGGCCGGAATCCAGTTATATCAAATGGTTCCAGTTGGTCTGGACTCCGGTTTCCACCGGAGTGACGACTTTTTACGAGACCATCAAGTTTTAATCCTCAAAAAACTTAATATGTATTGCTGCGGTTAAAATTTTCGCCCGCCCCCGCTCAAAGTCCGGGATCTTCGACTCGACTGTGAGCAATCTGAAACGTTTTGAAACCGGCTCTTTTGTTAAAATTATAGCAGGTTGCTGGAAAAGTGGCAACCGGGAGGGAGGTGGTTTCCTATTTTTTTAATAAACAATCATTTTTTTTTGTTGACATGAAATCTGCTTTTTGTTATCCTCCCAAACAATCGGTTGGTCTGGTATGTTTCTCAGGTAAATTCTCTTCTTCGAGATGTACTGGGAATGGGATTTTCTTTTTTTAGGAAAAATCCCCAAACAATCGGTTGGTTTGGTGTTTTTCTGGAAAAGTGGGTGGGATTTCGATGCGTGGCGCTGAGAAGTGAAGGGCATCGGTCATAAATGGGGTTATTTTTTTTTGGAAAAATTGAATGCTTCCAGTCACAATTCGAAGCTAGACGAAATTATCGGTGTTGCAAGTGCGCTGTTCAGTATGAAGGGCTACAGCGCAACCTCCCTTAAAGAGATTGCAGACAACGTCGGTCTCCATAAGACCAGTTTATTCCATTACATCAAGAATAAAGAAGAAATATTGATGGAGGTAATGGATAAGGGTCTGCGGGAATATGTGAACATCCTGGATGAATCGGCAATTGACCCGAACCTGGAAGTTGAAGACCAACTGAGGATCGCTTTAGAAAAGCAGGTTTCGGTAATCTGTAAATATAAAGACTATATCAATGTCGGACTAAATGAGATAAAAAGCCTGTCGCCTGAAAACAGAGAGAAATACAATACAAAAAGAAAGCAATACGGAAAGCGTTTCGAAAAAATAATTCAGGAAATACAGGGAGTTGACAAGTCTTCTCTTTTTAAGGGACTGAATTTTAAGATCGTCAACCTTGGAATCCTGGGAATGTGTAACTGGATAATCAACTGGTACAAAGAGGACGGACCTCTGGGGCCGAAAGAGATCTCTGAAATTTTTTTCGCTATATTGACGCAAAAGACAGACAAGTAAGTAGTGTCTGAACGAAAAGGCCGTTTGGATACAATTTTGGATTTTGGATTGCGAATTTTGGATCTGAAAAAGGGCTAAATCTTAATACGATTCCTGATCTGAATTGATTGAATAAATTCTGGTGTATTCGTTCAGATACTAATTAAAAACGTTTTTTATGGCCTGTAACGGTTAGAGAAATATCCGCGTCTTAGGCGTAGATCTTTGATGCGAGACAGATAGGGTAAACAAGATAACATTAATTTTTTTGTTTAAATCTAAATAAAGGGAGGCTTAACAAAATGATTACAGCAGGTATTGATGTGGGTGCAGCCAGCACCAAGGCTGTGATAATGGACGGAGATAAGATCTTGGCAAAGCACGTTCGGCCTGCAGAGGACGAGGAAGAAAAGATCATCCAGGAAGCGTTTGACGGGGCTGTTTCCGAAGCCGGGATCGATAAGGGTTCAGTCGATAAAATTGTTGCCACCGGCGCCGGGGGCAAGAATGTGGGCTTTGCAGACGATGTGGTGACTGACATTTCTTCAGGGGCCAGAGGGGCCGTGTACGATATTCCTGGGTCAAGAACAGTCGTTGATGTGGGCGCAGAACAGGCAAGAGCAGTAAAATGCGACGAGACCGGGAAACTCCTGGACTTTGCCACAAATGAGAGATGTGCTGCAGGATCAGGCGCATTTATCGAGGCAATGGCCAGGGCTCTTCAAACGGACTTTCAGAAATTTATAGATTATCATTTTGAGTCTGACAAGGACATCCCGTTGAATGCCCAATGTGCGGTCTTTGCGGAATCAGAGGTGGTGTCGTTGATTAATTCTGAAGCAACCACGGCTGACATATCTCGGGCAATAAACAACTCTATTGCAGAGAGGACATCATCCATGACCAGGAGGGTCGGGATAGAACCGACTGTGACTATTATAGGTGGAGTTGCCCTGAACAAAGGTTTTGTAGACAGCCTGCAAAGGTTTCTGGAAACCGAGGTCGCAGTGCCGGAAGATCCGATTTTTACAAATGCCGTTGGTGCGGCGCTAATTGCACAAGGGTAAGGGGGTGAAAGAATGGCAGAAGATAAAAAAGAATACTTTCGATGGGTCGAATCAACATATGTGAATCCTGATATTGATTGGAAAAAGGCAGAGATCGTTTCCGCCGGCATAGATGTGGGATCTGTAAGCTCACAGATGGTGGTATTGTGCGATGGCGAGATATACGCTTACAGCAATACCCGGAGCGGGTCAAGCAGCCCCAACAGCGCACAGAATGCCATGGATCTGTGTCTGAAAGACACGGACGGGCTCAAGCTGGATGATATCCAGTATCTGGTGGGTACGGGCTATGGCCGGGTGAACATTCCCTTTTGTCAAAGGGCTATTACCGAGATCTCATGTCACGGTATCGGTGCCAATTT
>JAFDJF010000505.1 GCA_019307645.1 Deltaproteobacteria bacterium | reverse complement strand
GCATTGATTTCCAGTTCCCTGATCAACTTAAGGTCCAAATCATCCAATTGTGCAGCAAAATGATCTGCCATGGGTTTCCCATCCTTAGGGCTCGCGCAAAAAGGTGAATTTATTTTTGCGCGAACCCTCAGTGAAGAATTGTTATCCGGATAAGCGCAAATAGAAATGCATAATTACCATTTATTAGCTATATATTGAATGTTTTGCTTAACATAATGCTTGGAAAAGATCCAAACGCTCAAAATATAACATATTTATTGACATGCTTGTCAAGAAATATTATCTTTTTAGAAGTATGAAATGCATAACACCTTGAATGCAATACAGGAGAGGACATGATGTGTGAAGCAAAATTAGACACAGAAAGACTGGGAAAGGAATATGGCCCCAGTACCCAAAGAACTCAGCAATTGCGGGAGGCCTACATGGCGCAAAAGCCAACTATTTGTGCTGACCGAAGTGTGCTGGTTACCGATTCGTACAAGGAAACAGAGGCAAAGCCTCCTGTGCTCAGACAGGCACTTGCCTTTGAGAAGGTTTTGAATGAGGTGCCCATATGGATACAGGAGGGTGAACTCATTGTAGGAAACATTGCTTCCAGACTAAAAGGAGTATTTACGTTTCCGGAGTACGACGATACATGGCTGCAAACGGAACTGGATACGATTTCGACCAGAAAGGGTGATCCGTGGCTTTTTGATGATGAAGACAAAATTCGATTCAAGGGCTGCATGGGATACTGGCCGGGAAAAAATCTTGCTGCTATCGCCGACGCACTCACACCCGATGAGGTCAGGCAGGCAGAACAGAATTCCTACATAAATATCGATATGGGGAAACAGGGTGGCGTAGGCCATATTGCTCCGGACATTGAACGGGTTATCTCCGAAGGCCTGAACGCGCTTATCGAACAGGCCCAAAACCATCTGGACAGCCTGGATCTCACCGACCCGGATGATTATGCGAAGCTGCATTTCCTGCAGGCAGTAATCATTGCGGATAAGGCCGTAGTCAAATGGGCCAAAAGGTTTGCAGATCTGGCCCGTGAGAAGGCAGCTGCTGAGCAGGATAAGGACCGGAAATTAGAATTGGAGCAGATCGCCGAGGTCTGTGAGTGGGTGCCGGCCAATCCTGCCCGAAATTTCAGGGAAGCGCTCCAGGTTGTTGCGTTTATTATGGAATCAGTACAGATCGAATCGAACGGGGTCTCTATCGGGACTGGAAGGCTGGACCAGTATTGTTTTCCGTACTTTGAAAAAGACATAAGGGAAGGATTGATCACCAAAGCACAGGCATTGGAACTTCTGGAGTGTCTGTGGCTGAAATTGGCGGAGTCTAACCGTGTAGGCCCCGAACTTCTCACAACAAACCATTACGGGTATCCCTTCTGGGTGCAGGTGCCTATCGGGGGGCAAACTGCAGACGGTTATGATGCGACCAATGAATTGTCTTATCTTCTGTTGGATGTATCGACCAATATGCAACTGGCCGAACCCACGGTATCGGCCAGGATACACAACCGGACACCGGATAAATTTCTAATAAAGTGCGGTGAGTCGGTCAAGAATCATGGGGGAGGGCATCCCGCACTGTTCAACGACGAGGTAATCATTCCAAGCCAGCTGGCCAATGTCCCCGGCATAACAAAAGAGGATGCATATGATTATAGTGTTATCGGGTGTTCGGAAATCGGATTCGCGGGCAAAGGCACCGAAGGCCTTCCCTACCACGCGTTAAGTGGGGGCAGGCTCCTGGAAATGATGATGGCCGGGACAGATCCCGTCACCGGAGCTACGCTGACATCAGGTGCCGGAGATATGCTGCACTGGAAATCATCCAATGACATGATGCAGGCTTATGCCGAGCAGGTGCAGATGTTTACAAGAATAATGTTCATGCAGGTGCTCCCCTTACTGGAAGCCCACACCAGGTACCTGCCATGTCCGTACCTGTCCTCTCTTACAAAAGACTGTATCGAAAGGGGGAAAAGCTATTATGACGGGGGGGCCATCTATGGGAACGGGGTGGTTAATCTGTGCATCGTGGGTATCGGGACGGTGGGAAACACCATCGCCGCAATCAAGAAACTCGTATTTGACGATCAAGTCATCACAATGGCTCAACTGAAGCACGCGCTTGAAACAAATTTTGAAGACACGACAACAAATCCCACCGGTCCGGAAATCCACCAACTGTGCCTTCGTGCGCCAACGTATGGAAATGACGATCCCTATGTGGATAACATAACCAAGGAATGTCTGAATATCATGGTCAAGGATCTGCGCAAATACAAGACCAGAACAGGCGGAGGATATGAGGCCACGATCTCTCCGGTGGCAGCCCATATTGCCCTTGGCTCCATCTGCGGTGCCACTGCGGACGGACGAAAAGCAGGCGAAGCACTGTCTGATGGCTGTTCTCCGGCTCAAGGTACGGATGTAAGCGGGCCCACGGCATCGATCAAGTCAGTCGCTAACCTGGAACATATCAACCTTGCTCAAGGGACCATATTTAACATGAAAATGCATCCTACGGTATTAGAGACCAAAGCAGGAATGTTAAAGTGGGCAAACCTGGTCAGAACCTACTTTGACCTTGGGGGATGGGAGATTCAGTTCAATGTGGTGAGTGGCGAAACCTTGAAGGAGGCGCAAAAAAAACCCGATGATTACAAAGACCTCGTGGTTCGAGTGGTAGGGTACAGCGCCTATTTTGTTGAGTTGGAGAAATCGGTCCAGGACGATATCATAAGCAGGACAGAGCATACCGTATAAACGCAATGGCAGGTGAAACAACAGGACGGATTTTTAATATTCAGAGGTACTCCGTACATGATGGTTTTGGAATCAGGACGCTGGTTTTCTTAAAAGGATGTCCACTCACGTGCCTGTGGTGTTCCAACCCGGAATCGCAGAAAAGCAAACCTGAGCTCGGTTTTATCGAATCCAGATGTGTTGAACCCCATACGTGCGGTGCACCATGCGTGTCGGCATGTCCCGTGGATGCGATTCGCTTGGATGGACAAGTCAAGCCTGCCATTGACAGAACGGG
>JAFDJF010000504.1 GCA_019307645.1 Deltaproteobacteria bacterium | reverse complement strand
TCTTCTTGCAGAAGGAAGTCTCAGGGCGGCAAAAAAGATAGGAAAAGGGGCGGAAGAAGCAGCAATTCAGGTCAAGGGGTTTGAACTTCCCATGCATGATCCAAGATCCTTTAACAGTTGGGCCGTGTCTTATCCCACTGTACCTCGCGGCGGATGTCATATTGCAGCTCCTACCTACTGGCTTGAACGGGGAGTTACATTTCCGGATCTTGTATTCCCTGAACAGATGGATTCTATTTCCACTGACGATAAAGGTAAATGGACTGCAATTTTCCAGGATTTTTGTGAAGTGCTGGAATCCATGGTAACCTGCAAGCTTTCCATCTATGGTGGAATCCGCAGCAATCATATAGTCGATATGATTTCCCTGTGCACCGGCTGGGATGTTGATCTTAAAGAAATTCTTCAAATCGGTGAAAGGGCAAATAATATTAAACGATTAATTAACCTGAAATTAGGATTCGGGAAAAAGGACGACACACTTCCGGAGCGTGTCCGCTCTTTATCTTTAAAAGAAGGGGGCACAGGGGGCTATATCCCTGACCGGGATATGGATGGTATGCTTGCCGATTACTACCATTTCCGGGGATGGAGCAAAGATGGTGTGCCCACAAGAGAGAAGTTTGACGAGCTTGGCCTGTCAGATGCGTTAAGTGGAGATTACAGGGAATTTAGGTATTACTAACAAATTATTTTTTACAGGAATAGAGGCAAAAGGGCTGGAAAAAGCGGACCATTCATGCTATCATCTAAATTGAGCGATTTTTGCAAACCCTTATGCATCAAGATCTCGGCACATATCTTCCCCAAAAATCGCTCAACTTAGGTATCATTAAACTTAAAAATTCGTTCATCTTAGGGCTCGCGAAAAAATGACTTCAGTGATTAAGGAAAAATAAATGGCTCTTGATTCGGTTCTGGACATTATTGACAATGGCGCGTGGAACGGTGGCACACCTATAGACAACTCAATGTTTGAAAATACAGGCATGTTTTTCAAGGGAAACAAACCTGTAAACAACAAAACCATTGAAGAAAGGATAGGCATTAGAACGAGGATGTCGGCGGCGCCCGGCGAGAAGATTGGCCTCATCTCCATGCAAGACCTTCTGGATAATTCAACTATAGACTCATCCAGAATAAGGTTGATTATAGGCGCCACCAATGTTGGTGAGGATAAATATGATCCGGGTCCTGTTGTCAGGCATCCTTATGGTCTCATCAAACAGAACTGCCGTGACACCATTGCTTTTGATCTGTATGCCGGGTGTCCCGGATTTAATGTTGCCCTGGAACTTGTTTTTATGCTTTCTCTTACAGGTTTCCTCAATCCAGGGGATATCTCCGTGATCGTGGGGGCTGAAAATATACACCGCGCAAAACCTTTTCCACCTCTTGATACTTCAAATATAATTTTCGGGGATGACTCGTTAGCAACGGCCCTGGAAACCAGGGCAAGTAAAAAACCCATTGGCAGTTACAGTCAAAGCCAAAAGGTGATGTGCAGGGTTTCAGAAGATTTTATTACTGATATTGCAAAAATTGTTTGCGAACTAACAGGAAACAAAATGGCCGGCGGTATTATCCTGGATAATCAGATCGGAAAAATTCAACACAGGATTCCGGCCACGGCGGCAAGAGTTCAGCACCGGCTTGTTGAATTGATGTTCCCGCAAGAAGCATCCCAAAATACATTTACTCATTTTAAAAATGCAATGGCCTTTTACGACCGGCTTGGCAGCTCATTTGCTTTTGATATTATGACCCTTGACAGGGATAAAAGCATTGTGGAAAAGGTCGCCCGTGCATATATTGAGTCAGGCAAATATAGCAATGTAGTTTCAGTATATCTTGGAAACGATCTTGAAGTAGAAGTGTCATTGCACACTGGTGAAGCATTTACTTTTGAGCAACCTGCCGGCGGCATCATTGATACTCAGACAAGAACCTATGGCTGCTTTGGAGATTTTATTTATGCCTATTCGAAAAATGGAAAAATTTTTGCAGGGATTGACGGTAAAGGGGTTTTTCTCCATGCCACCAGGAGTGCCAGGGACCATTTGGACAAACTTCTTTCAAGAAACAACATAGACATGTATGATCTGGACCTCATGGTTGAGCATCAGGCTAATTTTGCCATGATTCCCCTGACCATGGAAAGCGTCCTCAGAGATAAGGTGCCGGATTTAAAGCAGGCTGTTAAGGAATATGTCGCAAATAGAATGGTGACAAATATTCATAACAGGGGCAATTGCTCTGTTGTATGCATGCAGAGGCTGCCTTATGATCTTGAACGAGGTGTCCTGGAACCGGACGAGGTCCAAGGTTATCCTGTTAACAGGAATCTTGAAAAGCTGAAACATGCCAACCTTATTCTATACGATTCAGTAGGATCAGGCATGACACGGAGTTCCTTTATCAGGATAAAAAAATAGCCCTAACAAATCCGGTATTCGGGGCTTTTTATATGAGTTTTTCTGCATTTGGGGCAGCGCCCGGGACGGGTAAAACGCTTCCTGTTTTCGAAAACATAACCGCATGACAGGCATCTACTCGGTATGATAGTCAATTTTTTCCTGCCGGCTCTTACAGTGCGGTCAATATGGGAGAGATGTTCGTACACAACTTTTTCCCGAATCCCCACAGCCTGTGAAATCTCCCTTGCCCCCATCTCTTTTTGGCTCAAGAGGTCGATTATCTCCCGGCGTTGTGTCTTCATATAACTCACTATTTGGTGTCCGGACTTGAGCTTTGCCTGCCCGAAAATGGCTAATGTCCCCTGTTTCAGGTAATATCCTTTAAAATCGCATCCTACCATTGTTTATAATTGCCGTCAATCTTGACGGTCTCCCAAAATCCACCGCCTAAAAAAGCAAGATGGTATTTTTAGGGTTTTGAATTGTTTTTTTGGAAAAAATTCAGAGAAAAACCGGGGCAACACTGTAACACCATGAAAATACTGCTAATTGTCTATTTTTAAGCGCACCTCTTCCTCGTTAAACGTTTTCGCTCTCATCTATAACTTTTTTGCCTACCCGGACGGCACAGGCTGA
>JAFDJF010000503.1 GCA_019307645.1 Deltaproteobacteria bacterium | reverse complement strand
AAAACATTTCTATATACCTTTAAAAAATGCAGGAGTTTCGAGCTTGGATGAATGGCTTTGGCCATTCCGCTGCAACTATAAGCCAATGTTATCTTTTATAGTTCATTCGAATGAATTCGTGCCACTGAACTTCCTGGGCTTCACCCCATCCGGCCTGACCATCTAAATCCCACCGCGTTAAACAGAGGTGGCAGAGCACGTTAGGCCAGATATTCCAATTGCAGGTCGCCACGGTATCACCTTTCAATTGATAGGTCTTGTCGGACGCATCCGTGATTTCTATCGCATGGGATAGGGGGACGAGCGTTTCTTCGGTGCGGCGAGTTTTCTTTTGAGCTGCTTTTATCCGGACCAGGTTGCCTTCGGAGAAGACCCAGCCGTCGACAAAAAGGTCTGCGGGTATCATTATCTCCCCATCCGCGTCGCCATAATGGGTCAAATCGTCGAATATTCCCAGGTTCATGGCAAGTTTCTCACGAAAAGAGCAAACATACCAGTTGTAGGGTGGCAGATTGTTGGCGGTCTCGGTACGTTCCTCACCCCATGATCGATCCCTTATGGTATGACAATGAACCGGGTATCGATTTCCCCGAAGGGTTAACTCGCCTTCAACGGCCATGTTCTGCTCAAAATGTTTGTTGTTGGCGCGCATGGCCGGCGGCATGGCAGCACGAAATACAAGGTGAAATTCCGTTTCAGCAGCAGCATCAAGGAAAACGAGTTCGGTTTCTTTAAGGGGTTTGATAACTCGCATTGTCAAGCCGTTTGGAAGTTCTATTGTGCCATTATCCCGATTGATATGGCTAAAATCAAGATATGCCTGTATATTAAAATAATCAGCCGCCAGTGAACACGGCCTGAAACCTTGAAAAATCATGACGCCACCTGTGATGATTTTCAAGTTCGGATGTATCCAGAAATAGGCCCACCCCTGGATTTTCTGCTCCGGAACATTAAAGCTGAAATAATACGTCTCCGTGACCGATGCGGTGGTGGGGATCCCATCAAAGTGGAGAAACTCGGCATCGTCTGTGTAGGTGCCGAACCCGGAATCGGAACTCTGAACCCAGTCTAAAGTTTGGGACATAATGGCATCCTTTCTGTTTCAGGGTTTAGTCTCAATCAAGTCATAGGCGGAACGAATAAATCTCGGTAAAAACTGGATCAATTCTGCAAGCTGGATGTCACGGACCATCCCGGAGGCGTGTTTCGACAATATGATTGCCGATATGGCAGCGTTACGCACATGGCCCCATATTTGAAAAAAGCGGATTCTTTTTCTGTCAACCTTTTGGCCCCCATTCTGGATATAGATCTCCCTGAATCGTTCCCAGTCTGTCGGGTTTACGATGGAATTGCGAATATAGCCCAAATCTTCTGCAGGATCTCCGATATGGGTAAACTCCCAATCGAGAACGGCGGAGACTACACCCTGATCAATGATAAAGTTATGGAACCCGTAGTCCCCGTGAACCAAGACAGGTTGGGCATGAATCGCAGGAATGTTATTTAAAAGCCAGACAAATAAACCGGCAATTGCAGGCGACGGGTAGGGATTCTCTGACAGGGAGTAGGTATGCCAGTTCGAGATATACTGGCGAACATTGCTTTCTAGCGTTTCAGTCCACTGTTCTGGCCTGATTGACTCTGTCAGGTCTCCCAGTTCAATCAGGGGCGGCATGGTATGAAGTTTTGCCAGTGTTTCTGCCAGGCATTGGTTAAGCCTGTCGGATATTCCGCCTTCCGAGCCAAAGACATCCCCGCCAACCTGTCCTTCGGCTTTGGGCATGATGATGAAGTCCGCGCTAGGAAAAATGTCATGCCCAGTCTCCAGTAAAATGGGGTCGGGCGCTGGGAAACCTCGCTTGGAAATAGCCTTAAGTACAGGAAACTCCTTCTTTACCATATGACAGTCATTCTGAAGCAGGTGAACCGCCATATCTCTCCGCACGACAAAGGAACCTTTCAGCTTGCGGCCTGATGCTTCAAACATGAGTGTCTGTTTGCCAAAGCCGCCTGGCAGCGCATAGAAGTTATTGACACGAATGGTGTCGTCGGAAAGACGGGCCTTTAAATACGTTTCTATTTTGTTACCGTTGAGACGATCTGTTTCTTTTCCTGTTTCTTCTTCGACCAATCCATCTTCAATGGCAAAACGCCTGGGATCAGCCTCTTCAAGGCTGACCATTTCCTTCAGAACATGGCGGCTGAATTCAGAAGTCGGCATGTGATTACAGTCAATCAAATAGGAAACAATCTGTTGGAATTCTTTTTGAATGCTTTGCCATTCCGATTCAAGTGCGCCAAAATCCTTTTCAGCAGCTAAAACGGTGTCTATTTGCGCAATCAGCCTTTCAGCTGTTTCGCTTATGTTGTTTTCAAGCTGCGGTATGTTTGATGAATAGGCCAGGAAAAGATGTAACGATCCTTGTGTCTTTTTAAGTTGAGACAGGACGAATGCAGTCCCCACCTGTTCGCGTGCACAGAGCATCTCCAGTTGCGACGCGATTATACCGGCTGAAGTCGCGATCCCGGGGTTTGGATCGGATTGCAGATTCAAACTGTTAAACTCGCGTTGAATCGCTTTAATGGTCGCCAATGCCGGAAGTATCATTTTTTAAAACCCTAAATAAAATGTGTTTAGCGCCGTCTACACCTTGTACCTTACACCTTCTACCATATACCCCAATGCATTTAACTTTTACACTTTAACGTTATGGATTTTCCTTAAACCAAAGGGGGGAAGTCCATGCGATAATGACATTATATATGCGGCTTTCCCACAAAGGGGGATTCAATCCATTGGAAATCCCGGTCAAGTTGTAGACGAAGGAGCTTATCTACTTCCTGTTTTAATCGATTGGAAATTTCAACCGGCATATTATCCTTATAGCTTTCAACCGTTTTAATCACCCGCAGAAGCAATCCCTTCAGTGTGGTATTTTCTTTCTGGAGAACCGAAATGGCAGGGAAATGGTCTTTAGGGTTTGCCTGTTCACTCAAGATGGTTTCAATATCTGTTATCAGGGATCTGATCTCAGGGCCCGCGTCGCTGAA
>JAFDJF010000050.1 GCA_019307645.1 Deltaproteobacteria bacterium | reverse complement strand
GAGGATATGCTCAACAAAATTGCCGAGATCTATGAGGGAGAGACAGAGGCCCAGATCATGGCTATGACTTCCTTGCTGGAACCGGTCATGATCTTAACCATGGCCGTTAGCGTCGCATTTATCGTTTTCTCCATTCTTCTTCCCATATTTGATATAAACCAGATGATACGCTGAACCGAAAGAGGCCGCGACGGGAAGGAAAAACCGAGAAGTCTGACGAACGTCGCTCATGTACAAAGAAACCCGGCATATAGTAAAAGGAGGGATAGATACAATGTTTAAGAACAATTCAAATGATCAAGGTTTCACACTGTTGTTGTGATCCTGAGTATTCTGGCCTTATATGTGGGCCCAAAGATTATGGGTCGACCACAGGAGGCCAGGATCAATGCGGCCATGATTCAAATTACGAGCATAGAGACCGCTCTAAAAATGTATAAACTGGATAACGGCGCTTATCCGTCCACTGAACAGGGCCTTGACGCCCTTGTCCAGGCACCGGAAGTCGGCCAACTTGCCAATAAATGGAGAAAGGGTGGATACATGGAAAAAAGCAAGATCCCAAAAGATCCCTGGGGCAATGAATATATCTACCTGTCTCCCGGCACGTATAACACGGATAGTTTTGACCTTATGTCTTATGGCCCCGACGGTGAGCCGGGCGGTGAGGACGAAAACGCGGATATTAATAACTGGGAAATTGAGTAAAAGCAATAAACATATTTTGTAACTCAGGTTGTTAGGTTCAGGGTTCAGCGGTTCACGGTTAATCGTCTTTGTCTAAAGAATAGAGCCCCTCCTTCATCACTTTAACCTTGACTGTCGGAGCGAAGCGTAGATCCCGTCTGAAGCGAAAGCGGGAAACCGTGAACCCTTGAACCTGAGTAGTTACCATATTTTTACAATAAAGTCATAATGTTAGATCCTATATTGTTTTTTGATGAAAAGCAATGCCGCGACACACAAAAGGCTATACGCTAATCGAACTCATGGTAGTCGTCATATTGATTGGGCTGGTTTTTTCAATAACCGCTCCGCGATTTCAAGATGCAGTCCTGACCGACAACCTGAAGAGCACAACGCGCAAACTGATCGGTAAGATTAACAAGTTGAGAACCGATGCGATACAAAAACAGGAGACCTGTGTGCTTTTTTTTGATCTCGAATCAAACATGTACTGGGACGGTCCTGACGGCATGACCCCGGAAGGACGTGATCTCTACCGCAAAGAACGTGCGATCTATCTTCCCCAGGGCATTCGCATCACGGACATATCATTCAAGGACAGGGATAAAAAGATTGGGGGAGAAATAAGCCTCCGATTCAATAAAAAGGGGTACGTCCAGCAATCAGCCATTCATCTGGAAGGGGAGGACGGCAGGGAATTCACTATCGTACTGAGAACATTTCTCCCAGGGGTCAAGATATTCGAAAAATACATTGAATTTGAAGACTTATGATGAATAATCAGGATCTCACCACCCAAAGACACCTCGCAGGAATATACCGGGCGGTTTACGGGCCAATGCTGTTGAAACGGGTTCCCTTTGTGCAATTCAGCATGGCATTAGGAAAGACCCGCCTGAACAGGAAATGCCCGGGCTTTACGCTCCTTGAGGTGATGGTGGCAATGGCCATTATCGCCATTACCCTAATGGCCGTGCTGAACGCACAGTCCGGAAGCCTGTCACGGGCCTGTGAAGCAAAATTCAGCACAACAGCCCCCCTTCTGGCCCAGGAAAAAATAGCCGAACTGGAGATAGAAAAGGCTGAGGATCTCACCTCAGATTCCGGCGATTTCGGAGATGACTTTCCCGGCTACTCCTGGGAACTCACCGCACAAGAACCGTCGTTCGACAGCCCGGAAAATGTATCCGATCATCTCAGACAACTCGACTTGACCATTTCCTGGGGTGAAGATGAACTTTATTCATACAGTCTCAGGCTGTATCGGTTTTCTCCTGAAATGCGATAACCATTTAATATCATGAACAAATCAACCGGGCTAAACATAAAGGGCTTCACTCTCCTGGAAATCCTGGTCGCAATGGCGATCCTTGCGACAGTCCTTTCATTAATCTACGCCTCTTTCACAAGAACTCTCGCACAAATGAATGAAACCGCATTTGAAGCGGATATTTACCAAATGGCCCGGATTACCCTGGAAAGGATACGGGATGATCTGGAATGCGGCATCCTTTCAAAAAAGGAAGAGACTTCTGAAGATGAAGACGACACATCCGGAACTGTTGACTTCCTGGGACAAAATGAGGAGATCGACGGCAGGGATGCCGACTCCCTTGTATTCCTTTCCACAAAATACCTTTCCCTGGACGAAGAGGATAAATATTCCGGTTTAACCCGGATCGCTTTTTACGTGAAAAAAAACGAAGAGGAAGAAGCGTTTACACTATACCGTTCCGACACACCGGAGATTGGAAACGCGCCGGAGGAACAAACAGGCGGGTTGATCCTCTGTGACAGTCTTTTTTCGGTAAATTTCACCTACTATGATTTGGAAGGTGATGAATCTGACGAGTGGAATTCTGCGGAGGGGGAATCTAAAGGCAAGCTGCCCGCAATGGTTTCCGTCCAGTTGAGCTTTATAAACAAGTCACATCCTGAAGATCCTCTGAAATTTCAAACAGGTGTTGCGCTGCCAATGGCCATCAACAAATATGGGGAGGAATCTTAGCAATTGCAGAAACATCACAAAAATCCCCTGAAAAACAACCATGGCATGGCATTGATCATTACGATCATGATCATCAGTTTGATGGTTCCCATGTCTCTCCAGTTTATTACCTCCACGTTTTTCTATAATATTTCAGCCGCAAATCTCAGTAACGGTATTATAGGAGGCTGCGCTGCCAGATCAGGGTTTAATTATGCACTTGCGGTCTTGTTTGAAGACGCATTATCAAATGATTTCGACTCTCTGCATGAGCCATGGGCAGATTCGGAGGCGCTTACTTCCGATGCAGCTTCCCTGTCTGAAGAAGCCAAATTCAGCATTGAGATCATAGACCATTCGGGGAAAGTTAACATCAATCGGCTGGTTTTTAAGGAGGCCGGTGAAGAGGATGTGAAATTTGATGAAGTGCAACAGGATGTCCTGATACGGCTCTTGAAATCGGAAGAACTCGATCTTGAAGACGAAGAGGTGGGAGATATCGTAAATGCCATCAAAGACTGGATTGATCCGGACGATGATGTGACTGAAGAGGGCGGATTCGGCGCAGAAAGCACCTATTATCTGGGACTGAATGAACCTTGCTCCTGCAGAAATGCACCTTTTGAGACCCTTGAAGAGCTACGGCTTGTGAAAGGGGTTACCCGTGAGATCTTTTCTGAAATATCAAAATACCTGACAGTTTATGGAAATAAAGAGGATAAGATTAATATCAATAGTGCCGATAAGTCTTTATTGAAAGCCCTTTCTGAAGACATATATGACGAAGAAGCCGATACCATGATTAAATATCGCGAGGAAGCCGACAAAGATGATTTGAGAGGCATGTTCTGGTACCAAAAAGCGCTCAACACGCAGGAAGAACTTATCTATCCCGATCTCATTACAACGAAGAGCACCTACTTCGAGATAAAATCAACCGGGTCTAAAGGGGCCATGGGGAAGAAAATTCGATGTATTGTCGAAAGGAAAGAAAAAAATCTGAGTGTCCTGTCATGGAAAATTGAGGATGAATAGCGTTCGAATTTCTTTTCAATACCATTGTTTCCTGAAAGTAACGGGCCAACACAAATAACATTTAATACAACTGCCTGCGGGAAAAACCAATTACTTGAATTTTCGGTATTTTTTGTGATAAAATTCCTTAGTCTTCTCAAACTGAACCCATCAAGCAAACACTGACAATGCCTGGAAAAATCTTAGGACTTGACATAAAAGACGATTCTATTGCAGCGATCCAGGTGGCAAGTACATTGAAAGGCTACCAGATCACGGCATGCACCCGTGTCAGTTTCGAAGGGGACGATGGTCTGGAAAATGCCCTTAAGGAGATTTTCGATCAAACGGATCTCAGAAGCGACGTCTGCCACAGTTCAATCCCCGCGGAGTATGTCTCATATCGGAATCTTCGACTGCCTTTTAAAAATCCGAAAAAGATCAGGCAGACCCTCACTTTTGAAATAGAGACCATGGTTCCGTTTCACATCGAGGACCTCCTGGTAGATTTTTCTGTTATTGATCGATCTGATCAGACCGAACTCCTGGCTGCTTCTGTGGAAAAGTCTGTTATCTCCGCTCATCTGGGAAGACTTAAGCCTCATGGCGTTGACCCGGACGTCCTGGATATCCGGTGTGTGCCTGCGGTCCTGTGGCTGCTGAAACAGAAAGGGACACCTGACAACGGGCTCTTCCTGCAGATGGACGGAAATAAAAACACCATGGTCCTTTTCCTCAAAAGACGCATCGTGCTGATCCGAACATTCTCATTTAACGGTGGCCCCGATACCGATGCCGCTCCTGACGAAAAAAACGAAAACACTAATGACACACAAAGTTCCGGGCATGCGGACTCTTATCATAAATCGTTTTTGACCCTGGTACGAAACACGATCCACGGCTATGGTGAACAAAATAATAGAGCCGTCCATCCTGAAAAAATCCTCTTTACCGGGACAGAAGCAATGTCGCCGGACACAGAGGATCTCTTGAGCCGTTTTTTTGATGTTCCTGCCGAACAGGTTGATCTGAGAAGGAATGAAAAAGTAAGTATGGATGCAACCATCGCACAAGCCTGGAATCCGGCGCTAATGGACAATGCCCTTGCACTTGCCCTCAGGGATACCAGACAGGACCAGGGATTCAATTTCAGAAAAGATGAATTTGAGAAGAAAAAACACTATTTCGGTTCTAAAAAAGAAATCCGCAGAGCAGCAGTTTTCTTTATTATTCTCCTTTTCTTTCTGGCCGCCAATACAGGCTCGGATTACTACTTCCTGAAGAAAAGACACGAGACTCTCAGGCAGGATATCCAGGAGGTATTTAAAGATACATTTCCTGATAAGAAAAGAATCCCGCCGGGGCAAGAGCTGAGCATGATGAAGAGTGAAATTACTCAACTCAAGAAATCTTCCGTATCACGTCCCGCAATGGGCGGAAAAAACAGCGTCCTGGATTTGTTAAAAGATATTTCACAGCGCATTCCTGAGTCCCTTGCCGTACGCATCGTCCGTATGGTGGTCGACTCGGAGACGGTAAGAATTTCCGGAAGCACAGACACGTTTAACACGGTTGATAAGATAAAAAACGACCTGGAATCTTCAGCCTTTTGCACTGCCGCCACCATAAGCTCTGCAAAACTTGACAGGACAGGGGAAAAAGTCGAATTCGAAATAAAGCTGGAAAGGGCCGGGGGGTAATGATGACACTTGCCAGACGAGAAAAACTTCTGGTGACACTGGCGGGATGCGTTCTTTTTCTGCTGGCTGTCTTTCACTTTCTCATCTTTCCCTTTTTTGAAGAAAAAAAACGTCTGAACAATGGAGTTGAGAAAAAGCAAGCCACATTACAGGAAATTGTACAAAAGCGCGCTGAATATAAGGCCCTCAAAAAGAACTACCAGGGACTGAAGGATGTCCTTGCCAAACGGAATAAAAGTGTTACGCTCTTCTCATTTCTTGAAAGAGAGGCTGCCAAGGCTGATATCAAAGGCCATATAAAATACATGAAGCCCTCTGTTTCGCAAGGGACCGGCCCATATAAAGAGTCAATGGTTGAAATGAAACTGGAAGGAATTACCCTGAAACAGCTTGCGGGATATCTTTATCGTATTGAATCGCCGGAGGATGTTATAAGCATCAAAAGAATTTCAATCAAGGAAAATAAAAAAGAATCGGGTTACCTGGACACGGTATTACAGGTGTTGACGCTGCAGTAAAGAGTAAAGAGCACGGATTACCTGGTTTTGGAGCTTGCCTCTCTCACCGTGCACCTTATACCGTATACCTTTTGCCTTACGCACCATGAAAAAGCTGACATCCAAAAATAAGACATATCTGGGATATATCCTGTACGGTATCGTGTTAACGGTCTGCCTTCTGTACTTATTTTTCCCTTCTGATGCCTTCAGGGATTATTTGATTACATCCGTCAACACGATGAATCCACGCTTCCAGTTCTCTGTTGAGGACGCTCGCCCTTCCCTGCCCTTTGGCGTGAAATTTCGGCAGGCCGAGCTTTCTTTAAAGGAAGACCCGGATTTGAGGCTTTTTATTGCCGAGAGTCTCATGATCAGGCCCGAGATATGGTCATTCTTAAAGGGGAAATCCGGTTTTATTTTTAGCTGTGATGCATATGGCGGAAATTTAAGGGGTCACCTTCGTTTTTCAGAAAACGGCTTGACGCCCCCTTTTTCCACATCAATAAAATTGAAAGATATCATCATCGATGATTACAGTTATCTTTCAGCACTGATCGGTCGTAATTCAAGCGGTGTCCTGGGCGGAGCAGTTACATACAAAGGGCTTACAGACGGCACAGGCGAGGCAAACCTGAAAATAACTGACGGCAGCATGGAGCTCCTGGAGCCGTTTCTTAATCTTGACGCCATTGAATTTGATGAACTCCTGGTCAAACTCGTGCTCAAAGAGCAGAAAATAGAGCTTTCCCACGTCAAGTTGAAAGGCCGGAAAATTCAGGGGACAATGGCAGGGACGATCAGGTTGAAAAGAGACTTTCTGAAAAGCAGCCTTGATATGAAAGGGACAGTTGAGCTGCTTACAACTCTGTTTAACAGTGATACAGGCAATCCCGATACAGGGGAATTGACCGGCGAACCGCTGAAAATGCCATTTGCGGTCTACGGAACGATCACAGAACCAAAACTTGAACTCATGTAGCCCTCCGGAAAAAAGAAGGACTAAAAAAATGATGAACTCGTAAAAAGCCGACAAACACCCTCGTTCGTCATTCCGGCGGAGGCCGGAATCCAGTTATATCAGATAGTCCCAGCTTGTCTGGACTCCGGTTTTCACCGGAGTGACGACTCTTTACGAGACCATCAAGAAAATTGTACAACCATATTTCATTATGACCAAGCTTTACTACACAGTGTTCAATCTCGTTGCATTATCATTGATTATTTATATCGGTGTGGATATATTTTACCGGACCGCTCGCTCCCGGGTTATTGATGCCAAAACCAGTGGTGTTGCAATGCAACAGGCCCCTGATATTGAACCGCATAAGAAACCCCCCTTCAGTGATTACCGCATAATAACCGACCGAAACCTGTTCGGTTCACATGAAAAGGCCTCCGAAGACATAAAAGAGGAGGAGGTTGAAGGTCTTGAACCCACTTCATTAAGGGTGGCCCTGTTGGGTACGGTTTCCGGGGACAAGAAAAACGCCCGCGCGGTTATTGAGGAAACAGACAAAAGGAAGCAGGGCCTTTATAAGGTGGGTGACAGCATCCAGGATGCCGTTGTCAAAAGGATTCTGCGGGAGAAGGTAATCCTTAGAGTCGGGGACAAAGATGAAATACTTACCATGAAAGAACCCTCTTCACCGCAAGAGCCCCCGGCCTCAAGACGCGCAGGCAGGGATGCCAGGAGGCGTTTATCACAGAGAACTTCAACAAGAGGATCTACAATAACGATCAGGCGCTCGGATATCCAGGAATCCATCAAGGACATCAACCAGCTATTGTCCCAGGCACGGATCCAGCCCCATTACAAAGACGGCAATTCCGACGGGTTGGCGATAAGCCGTATAAAAAGGGGATCCATATTTTCCAAATTGGGATTAAGGAACGGAGATGTTGTCCAGGAGATAAACGGAAGCTCCTTAACCAGGCCGGAGGACATTCTCTCCATGTATGAAAAACTGAAATCCGGCGATCAGGCCTCCCTGAAGATAACCAGGAGGGGTAGGCAGAAGACATTAAATTACAAATTCAGATAAGGACATGTATACCTCATTTTTTGGTTTCAAAGAAAATCCCTTTAACTTAACGCCTGATCCGAGGTACCTCTTCCTGAGTCGTTACCACAAGGAGGCGCTCGACCATCTGCTGTATGGGATCAACGAGAGGAAGGGATTTATTGCCATAACAGGTGGTATCGGTACGGGCAAGACAACACTCTGTCGTGCTTTTCTGAGCCACCTGGATCCGTCCACAAAGAGCGCCCTCATATTCAACTCATTTATCTCAGACAGTGAGCTGTTAAAGTCCATAAACCAGGAGTTCGGCATTGAGATGGCCCCTGGCGCTGAAAGCAAAAAGGACCATATTGACGCCCTCAACCACTTCCTGCTCGAAAATTTCAGCAACGGCGGGAATGCCGTCCTTCTAATAGACGAGGCCCAGAATCTTTCTCACTCCGTCCTTGAACAGATACGGATGCTCTCCAATCTGGAAACAGAAAGAGAAAAACTGATTCAGATTATTCTTGTAGGGCAACCGGAACTGCGCGAACTACTGGTTGCACCGTCTTTGAAACAACTGGATGAACGCATCACGGTCCGCTACAACTTGAAATCTCTGGATTCCGGGGACATCAAAGGCTATGTGGAGCATCGCCTTGTTGTGGCAGGGAGTAGAGGGGACGTGAGGTTCACGAAGAATGCCTTAAAAAAGGTTTTTTCATACTCCCGGGGAAACCCGAGAAGGATCAATGCAGTCTGTGACCGCGCACTCCTCATTGCATATGCCATGGAAAAGCACACCGTATCCGAACGGATGCTGACAAAGGCTGTTGAGGAGGTCCGTGGAGACATAATGGCCGACTCCCGGATGAAAACCCTGTCCGTATGGAGGTTTGGTTTAGCTGCCTTTTTTGCAATTCTGCTGATTATGGCCGTGGCTTTTGGCGGATGGACTTACAGAAAGGATATCTCGAAACTGTTTTCAAGTGAGCAGAAGCCTACTTTCAATAAAATCATACAAATCCCACGCAAACCCGTGAAGCCGGAAAAGAAGGCCGCGGCCCTGTTCCTTGATGAGCAAAACAGCCTTGCCGGGCTTTTCAGGCTTTTCAATGAAAGTAGAAATGCAGGGAGCATTTTCGCAGGGAATGAGCATCTGGAACTTGTTTCATTAACAATCGGCCCGGAATACCATGTGATGTTCAAAAAGCCTTTTCTGGTGCGACTTTCCAGCAGCGCCCTGAGCGCTTCCCTGCCGTCTCACCGCTATCTCCTGGTCCGTGAACTCACAGACGAAGGCGCCTTTGTCATTGACGCCGATGGCAGGGAACATCCTGTTACCAGAGATTTTCTCATTAGAAACTGGGGTTTTAAGATCTCCTGGTTCTTCCCTTACAAGGACAAGGATACTCATTTGAAAAAGGGGATGAATACCGAAGATGTTCTGGAAGTTCAAAGGGTGCTCCATGACACAGGCTATCCGGTAGAGCCTACCGGAATTTTTGATGGATCTACATTTGATGAACTTATAAAGTTTCAAAAAGATTTTGGTCTGGTGTCAGATGGCATTGTTGGCCCGCAGACCCTGGCTGTATTATATTTGATGAGATAAGAA
>JAFDJF010000502.1 GCA_019307645.1 Deltaproteobacteria bacterium | reverse complement strand
ATCAAGGCATGCGAAAAAAATAACCGCAGGCATATAGTTGATATTCCGAGGATTATTTTTTGAGCATAACGCAGATATTGGACAAAAAGACCATTTATGGATGGGCACTAGTTATTTCATTTAATGCAGCAGACTTATTCTGGCCAATGGTAAACAAGCCCAACAACATAACCATAGACCTTTCGGCCCTTGTTCATAATCTGGGTCAAATCAAGAAGCTGGCCGGCAAGGGGACCAGAATCATGGGTGTTGTAAAGGCTGACGCTTACGGACACGGTCTGCTACCCGTATCGCAAACCCTTGAAAAGAACGATATCGACTGCTTCGGAGTTGCGTATCTTCATGAGGCGGTTGAGCTTAGAAAGAGCGGTATCAGGAGGCCCATTGTGATCCTGGGCGGTATCCAAACAAGAGAAGAAGCCCGGGAAGTCGTGGAAAAGGACCTGACACCTGTCTTGTATGACTTGACGAGTGCCGAAGTCCTGGCACGGGAAAGTGAGCAACAGGGTAAAAAGACGGCCATCCACCTGAAAGTGGATACCGGCATGGGGCGTCTCGGGATTTCTTACACAGAAATAGGGCCTTTTATCCAAAGGATCTCGACACTGAAGAGCCTTCATCTTGAGGCGCTTACATCTCATCTTTCATCAGCGGATAAGTGTGAAGACGATTTCACCGATACACAGATAAAACGGTTCAAAGAGGTTGCTGAAGCAGCTCACTCCCTGGGGTGTCATCTGCCCTTTAACAGTCTGGCAAACAGTGCCGGTATCATGGGCTACCCGGGCGCCCGATTTGAAATGGTTCGACCCGGGATCGCCCTGTACGGCGGACTGCCTTCTCCAGAGTTCCCAAGCCCGGTTTCCCTGAGGCCTGTCATGGGTTTCAAAGGGCGGGTCCTGCAGATCCGGGATCTTCCGGACCGGACACCGGTCAGCTATGGACAGACATTTTATACAAACGGCCCCCGGCGGATAGCCATCCTTTCAGCCGGCTATGCAGATGGCCTGCCACGAAGCATGTCAAATGCCGGAAATGTTCTTATCCGGGGGAAGAAGGCCCCGATTGTGGGAATGATATGCATGAATCTCACTGCCACGGATATTACCGGCATCAAAGAAGCGGAAACAGGAGATGAAGCGGTTTTCCTAGGTTCTCAGGGAGGGCAGACAATTACAGGAGATGACGTGGCCAGAAGTGCAGGCACTATATCGTATGAAGTGTTCTGCTCTCTGGGTCTGCGAAATACAAAGGAATATCTATCATGAAAGGAAAGCTCAATGCAGTTCTGACCGCCAGCATTGACCACTGCTTTAATCAGGGGCTGCTTAAGGAGACCGATTTTCCGGACTTTGTAATAGAAGTCCCCAACAACCCGGATCACGGGCATTTTGCCACCAATTTGCCCATGAAGCTTGCATCCAGCCAGAAACGACCGCCCCGTGAGATTGCCTCGGTTGTTATTGAGAACCTAAAAGATACGGAAAACATTGTCGAGAAGGTCGAAGTGGCAGGCCCGGGTTTTATAAATTTCTGGATCAGTCCTGATGAATGGTACCGTGGCTTATCCCATATGATCGATTCTGAGGCTGACTACGGCCGAAGTGACGCCGGAGGTGGAGAAAAAGTCCTGGTGGAATTTGTGAGTGCCAATCCCACGGGTCCGCTTCATGTGGGGCACGGTCGAGGCGCCGCTTTGGGGGATACCCTTTGCAGGATACTTTCTTTCTGCGGGTACGATGTTGCCCGGGAGTTCTATATCAATGATGCCGGCCAGCAGCTCAGGATGCTGGGTGAGTCTGTTTTCAGCCGTTTCAAGCAGATGGATGATGCCGAATACCCGTTCCCGGAAAGTGGATATCATGGGGATTATGTGTCGGATCTGGCAAGGACAATATCTGCAGAAACCGAACTTGAAGGTCTCTCTCAGGAGGATGCGATTCAGATCTGCGCCCGGAAGGGCAAGGATATCATGTTTGAGGAAATCAGAGAGACCCTGGCCCGGTTCAGAGTTGATTTTGATGCCTGGTACAGTGAAAGCGATCTTTTCAGTTCCGGGTTGCTTGAGCGTACACTTGAGACGCTTCGGGCCGATGGTCACCTCTATGATCATGAAGGCGCCGAGTGGATAAAGACATCCGATTTCGGGGATGACAAGGACAGGGTTGTCCGGAAAAAAGATGGTCAGTTCACCTACTTTGCTTCGGACATATCATACCATCTGGAAAAACAGGCAAGAGGATTTGAAAGGGCGATTAACATCTGGGGAGCGGACCACCACGGATATGTCCCACGGATGAAAGCAGTTCTCCTGGCCCACGGGATTCCTGAAGGCTGGCTGTCTGTTATGCTCATCCAACTTGTAAAGCTCTGGAAGGATGGCAAAGAGATGAAGATGTCTAAGCGGGCCGGGTCCTTTGTCACCCTGCAGGAATTGATTGATGAGGTCGGCGTTGATGCAGCGAGGTTTGTCTTCATCACCAAGAATCACGATTCGCCGCTTGATTTTGATATGGATATTGTGAAAAAACAGGACAGTGAGAATCCGGTCTATTATGTTCAATATGCCCATGCCAGAATATGCAGCATTTTCCGGAAGGCTGAGACAGAGGGGGTATCTCTGCCTGACAAGCCTGAGGGACACCTGAAACGTCTTGTCCTGGACCAGGAGATGGCGCTTATAAGGATCATGGCAGGTTTTCCGCCACTTCTGGAGGATATCAGCAGGAAATTGGAGCCCCATCTTCTGACCTATTACCTCACGGATTTGGCGGCATCGTTTCACAGATACTTCAATCTGGGCACAAAGACTCCTGAATACCGGATCGTTACGCAGGACAGGGAGTTGAGTCAGGCACGGTTATTTCTGGCAAAGGCCATAAGGATCATTATTGCCAACGGGCTGAGCCTCCTTGGCGTGAGCGCACCGGAGAGGATGTGAACCTTTATTTTCGGACAGGTTGACCGAGGTATGAGCCCCAGGAAAAAGAAAACAAAAAAGAAAGCGAAAAAGTATCTTCTGGAACTGACGCTGAAATCGATCATCTTCTGGTTTTCGGGACTGTTT
>JAFDJF010000501.1 GCA_019307645.1 Deltaproteobacteria bacterium | reverse complement strand
CCACAGGCATATAGTTAATATTCCGAGGATAATTTTTTTCGTATGACGACGAGTTGAGGAAAAAGGGCATTCTCGGACAGCCTCCTAGTCCATGATCAGGATATCAGCAACAAGCTCCCACAGGTATTTGACTTCCAGCTCCTCCATTTCATATTCTTTCTTAATGCTGTTGATCTGACCGTGGCAGCTGTGGCAGGGTACCACGACCATTTTGGCATTCGTAGCCTTTATCTGCTCCATTTTTTTCCTTCCGTAGAAGATCCGCTCCTCGTTATATCCTGTGGTCATGGTCCCGCCGCCACCGCCGCAGCAGAATTGGTCTCTTTTTGAGGGGTATAGATCAACCCAGCTTTCCAGGCACTGATCAAGAATCCACCGGGGTTCGTCAAAGAAACCGTGCCCGAAGAGTTTTTCGGCCTTTCGACCGTAATTGCACGGGTCATGGTATGTAGTGATGACATTATATTTTGATTTATCCAGCTTGATTCTTTCTTCCTTGATGTACTTAATCAACAGATCAAATACGGTATAGGTTCCAAATCGTTCCAGAGACTCCGGATACCATTTTTCAAGACCAGACCTGGTCGCAAGATACGCGTGTCCTCATTCGGGCCAGAGGAGGTTCTTTATCTGTAACCTTTCCATATGATTGGCAATGCGACCGACCATGGTCTTCATGGCTTTATCATCTCCAGTGAAAAGCCCCCAGTTGGTGCCTTCCCATTCATCGGACGGTACGGTCCAATCCTCCTTTGCTGCATAAAATATCTTCCACCAGTGCTTCAGGTCATCGGTATGTGTGTTCACCAGCTTGTTGTGAATGGTAGTGAGGAGATTTGCGCCTTTTTTGTCAATGGGAACAGTAAAACCTTCAAAACCCGGTTCCTCAGCGACTTCTTCACCAACATCCTCAAGGATAAAAACAAAATCTTCTTTTGGCAGCCCAAGGTTATTCCCGGTCCTTATGGCGACATCCAGCCCCTTGTGTAGAATCCCGGGGACCTTGTCCCGTTCCCGAATCGCCCTTATGTTCCGGACCAGATCCGGGATATTAATATCCATTGGGCACACATATTCACATTTACCACACATGGTGCAGATCCATGGCCACCTGGATTCGATGATTTCGTTTTTGAGACCGAGCGAAACCATTCGGACGAGTTTTCGCGGATCAAAATCGTCGACCCCCGATATGGGGCATGAACTGGAACAGAGGCCGCATGTAACACAATAATCCTGTGAGAACGGCCAGGTGGAAAATTGTCGAAGATCAAGCGGGTCCAACTCAATTATTTCACTCGCTTTTTGCATAATTCTTCCCTTTACCCTCGTCAGGATTTACAGGCCCGACAAGATCAGTTTTTTTGTCCCCCGGGTTTGATCCTGCTTGCGCCAAGGTCAATGATCTGTTTTTCGAATCCTGAAGTGAATTCAGAAAATTCCATTGCCATATTGGCAGCAAGGGATTTTATGATGAGCCTTTCTTTTTCAAAACCCATTTGTGTCAGAAATTCAAAAACCATGTCAACCCTTTGACGCGCAAAGATATTACCTTTCTCGGAATGGCAGTTTCCTTCATGACAAGTGAGGACCATAACGCCGTCCGCACCTTTCATGAAAGCCGTAAAAATATGGTCATGAGAAATGCTTCCTGCGCATGGAAGTTCAATTATTTTTAGGCCCAAAGGCAGATCATGTCCATAACCAGATGCAATCTCACCTGCCCTGGCTGCAGAACGCCTGCAACAAAACGCGACAATAAAGGGGATAAAAGTCTTCCCCCTGTTGTCAAAACCGGGTTTTGTTAATTCATCTGCAATATCCGAACTTGAAAGGCCTTTTATGTTTATTGTGCTTCTTGGGCATTCAGACGCACAAATGCCGCACCCTTCACATGCATCAGGTGCCACGACCGGTTTTGTATCAAGCTGGATTGCACTGTAGGGACAGAGCCTGTAGCATGTAAGGCATCGAACGCATCTGCCTGGATTAATTTCAGCCTTGTTTTCCGGCCCCGGAAGTTTGTTTTCTAAAAGCTCAAAAGCAGAAAGTGCTGCATTTGAAGCATCAATGTCATGACCCGCAGCAGTCTGAACAGTTCTGGCAGGACCCACTGCTATTATTCCTCTCCGGTTTGTAAATACACTGATACGGTGAACATTGTCAGCCTGGGCAAATCCCGCGTTATCCCTTTCTATTTTCAGAATCTCAGCCAGTTCTGAGACGTAAACCGAAGATACAATCGTTTCATCTACAACTGTAATATCGGGGGTTAGCCTGAATTGGTGTCTTGTGATTTCATCGTAAAACTCTACGAAGACATTCCCGTCTTCTTTCTGTTCTATTGAGGGCGAAGCATCGGAAAACTTGATATAAACAACCCCTGCATCTTTTGTCTTTCTGTACAGCGCTTCCAGGCCGTCTCCTGCGACCTTGAGATTCCTTGTGAGAATATAGACCTGCTTTTGAAATTCCAACTGAAGGCGAAGAGACAGAAGCATTATCTCTTCTGCAATGACCGGATTGCTTTCCCCTAAAATTCCGGTGAGAATTACTATGGGTCCTCTTTTTAAGCGTATATCCGCCTGTTGGGGAGCATTAAGAAGATCCATAACCCGGGAAACAGACAGGACACAGTCTGACGAAGTCAGACCGTAAAGGGCAAAATTCGGTTCCCGTCTGTCTTCTTCTGCAATAATAATATTGGATACATTCCTTTCTACGGTTTTCCCCTTCTGGTCCATAAAGACCGTGAAGTTTCCCACGGAACCCCGACACTTAACCAGTCGGGTACGTTTGAGAACTTCCGCAGAAGCATCCTGAATATGGTTAGACAGGGAAAAGCCAGGACCCTCATCTTTCACCGCAACAATGATTTCAATGTCATTATTAAGAAGATCTTCTGCAATGTTTCGGGCACTGGACCCGCTGCCAATGATCAATGTTCTTCTTTCCAAATGTACCACCTTTTGATTTTGGAATTTGGATTTCAGATTTCAGATTTAAGGAATTCTTTCAATATTAAACAGATAGAGCAAAGCGATTCTATAAATCCGAAATCTAAAAT
>JAFDJF010000500.1 GCA_019307645.1 Deltaproteobacteria bacterium | reverse complement strand
CAGACACAATTTTGAATTTTTGATTGTAAATGTTGAATTGAAAAAAGCCTTCCTATAACGGTCTGGGCCAGGAATCGAGAAGACAAATTCCGGGGTCCGGCATGACGATTTCGGACTTTTTTCGAAACCTTCAATATTGTTAAGCAAACTTCATGCCAGATAAACGGAAAAATGTCAAACTAAAACGATATCGAATAGTTATGTTGATATCAGCAAAAAACAGAAATGTAATTTCATAAAAAAGCTGCCACTTTGGTGGAAATTTGACGCCACTTTGTGGCAAAAATTTACACACATTACAGTGACCGTCCGGTCCCGCCACAGGCGGCATTCTGAAATCCCTGCAAATTCCTTTGCGCGAGCCCTAAATGCCTACAGCCTATCTACCTGAGTAGCTACGGTCAAAGAAGCCCCTCCAAGGCCTTTTCTGCATCATCCTTTCCGGGAAACGACTCTTTGCTGTTGACAGCCAATTCCAGATATCCCCTGGCTTTTTCTTCTTCTCCCAGCTTGAGATAAATCATCCCCAGGTGGTATGCGAACACGGGGATCTCATTAACCTTGTTTTCAACACCAGCCAGGGCGTCCCGTGCCTTTTCGAAATCTCCTTTGCGATAATAGATCCAGGCCTCTGTATCCAGGATATGGGGTGCTTCTTTATATTTTTGGAGCAATGGTTTGATGAGCGTTTCTGCCTTTTCAAGGTTTTCCTCAGAAGGTTCATGCTCAGCATAATAAAATGCCAGGTTGTTGGCTGCGGTTGCCGTGTCAGGGTTTTTGTCCAGAACCTCCTCATAAATAACCTTGGCTTTTAAAGATTCACCTGTCTGCTCATAAAGTTGTGCCAAAAGCATGGCAATGCCAAGGTTGTTCGGACTTTTTTCTCTGATCTCTTGATATCTTGTGATGGCTTCATCAATGGAGCCTGAAGACTGCTCGAGCCGGGCAAGGCCGAGGAGGGCCTGCTGGTTGTCGGGATTCTTTGCAAGGGCCAGTTCAAAATTTTTGCGGGCCGGGTCATAATCCTGTTCTGAGGAATAGAGTCCACCCAGCATGACATAGAAGCCGGAATTTTCAGGACTCTTACTGATCTGTTGTTTGCATCTCTTGATGGCGTCTTCCACATGGTTTTCTCGGACACGGATATTTATCAGTTGCCTCAAGGCCGGTTCAAAATCAGGGTCTTTATTTAAGGCCTTTTCAAAATAGGACGCTGCCGCTATTGTCTTTTTTTCAGCCAGCTCAACAATTCCCTTCTTAAAAAATGCATTTGGTGAATCGGGATCGAGTTTCATCAGCCGGTCAGAATAGCCTCGCAGTTCGCCTATGTCTTTTTCAACCAAGGCAATATCGGTCAGGGCATTCAGCACTTGAATATTTTCGGGTTCTTTTTCCAGCACCTTTTCCAGATGACCCTTTGCAAGATCAAGCTTCCCTTTTCTCCTGTAAATATCAGCCAGCGCGAGCCGTGCCTGTGTCACATCAGGGCTTTGCTCCAGGAGCTGTTCATACGTCTGCTCCGCAAGTAGCGGTTCGTTGTTGAGGAGATGTGCACGGGCCAGATTTAAAGAGACGTGAATGTTTTGGGGCTCTTCATCAAGGACAGCACGGTATTCCCCTATGGCACCCACAAAGTCCTGGTTCCTTCCCAGTATATCTCCCTTAATCGTATGGGCCTTAACATCGGCGGGATTCTCTTCCAGGACTTCTTCTGCGAGCTTGAGAGCATCATCATATCTTTTTTCATCAACACGGATACCGGCCTTGAAAAGTTTTGCCCGCAGATAATCGGGGCCAGTGCGCACTTCTTCCATGAACCGGTCCAGCATGGCAACTGACATGTCAAGATCTTTTTTGCCCAGATGATAGCCGGCCATCATCTGATAGGCCCCGTATTTCTCGGGCAGATCCTTAATGGCTTGTTTCAGCGTTTCAATCATTGCATCATCCTGCTTTTGCCCGGCATAAAATCGGGCCAGGGCCAGTCGGTATTTTTCTTCTTCAGGATTGGCCGCGATTACATCCTTCAGGATTTTTTCCGCTTCTTCGCTTTTTTTTGTGCGCGTATAATACATGGCGAGCAATAATTTCAGGTTATCACTTTCCGGATTCTGCTGGATAAGGGCCTTGTATTCTTCTTCGGCCCCGGAAAGGTCATTGTTCTTCTCCAGGATCTCGGCCAGAAGGAGTCGGGCAAGCTGGCTTTTTTCATCTTGTATCAACAGGTCTCGGAGAATTTTGGTCGCACCTTCCATGTCTTTTTGTTTGAATCTGGATCTTGCCAGTATGATATAGGGCTCAGGTTTTTTCGGATTCTTTTTTATAAGCGATTCTAAAATAGCTTCTGCCTCCTGCTCCTTTTGACCCGCCATGAGGCAGTTGGCTTTCAGCAGCAGGGCGCCTTCGTTATCGGGATCTTTGGATAATACATTCTCCGCCTTCTCCAGCGCCGTAGCCACCTGTTTCACTGCCGCCAGGAGATTGCCCAACGCCACTTCTGCATCAAACAGATCCGGATTCAGTTCTACTGCTTTATTCAGTGCACCAAAGGCCTGCCGCCAGTTTTTTTCCTTTAATGCTGTCATCCCCAGCATATGGTAACCCTCAGCAAATTTTGGGTCAATCTGCAGGGCATTTCTAAACTCCAGCCGTGCCTTCACATATTCGCCATTCTCGTAGAGAGCCTTTCCCTTGTTATAAAACTTCATCTTTCTTTCCTCAGGGCTGCCACAGGAAAGGACCATAAGACACAAAATAATTATCCAAAATGGGACGAATCTCCTAAATTTCATATGCGTTTCCCCTCGTATTTGTTTAAAACAAAACGGTTTAAGTGCCCCGAAAAAAATAAAATCCCCATTTAGCATCTCATTTTCCGGTCATCTATGCCCGATCCTTAATAGAAACGTCCTCGAAATAGTCCGGCTATTCCTGTGGCGTTGCCATTTCAGATCGAACATACCTGACCAAAATCTGAGCGCGAAATTGTGCATTTAATTTTTCCCGGGACCCATAAGTTGGTGCCCATTAAACAGAATGGAGTAGGGTTAAGATGGCTGGCCTTTTGATGCCCCGAGACA
>JAFDJF010000499.1 GCA_019307645.1 Deltaproteobacteria bacterium | reverse complement strand
TCAAAATATTTAATATATTCCTGCGGTTAAAATTTTCATCTTCCTTGATCTTGACGAAAAATCCTAGTTTTCGTTCAGACACTAGATTGCTAATGTATCCTCGAATCTAAGGGCTCGCGTAATAATAAATTCACATTTTGACATCTCATCTTCAGGTCACTCTTGACATATTATGAAGAGCAAAAACCTTGAAATAGTCCACTATTCCGGCGTCTTTTGCTCTTCATAATATGTCAATATTAACCTAAATCTGCGCGCCAAAATATGGATTTATTTTTGCGCGAACCCTAACAGAAAATAATGAAACCGGGGGATCACAATGAACGGATATGCAGGTAAGATCTTAAGGATCGATTTAACAGACAGGACCGTCAAAACCATCTCCACCAGCAAATATGCGGAATGGGTGGGTGGCCATGGGATGGGGTCGGCTATTTTCTATGATATCGTGGTTAAAGAGAAAAAAGTTAATTTGGAGGAGATTGACGGGTTTCACCCTGACAATGTGTGCACAATCATGACGTCTCCACTGTCCGGAACCCTCGCGCCTGCTGCTCCCAGAATAGAAGTGCAGGGGATTGGCGTGGAATCCTATCCCATCGGATGGTTTACCAGGAGCAATTTCGGCGGGAGATTTGCCGCCATGATGAAATTTGCCCAGTGGGACGGGATCGTAATTGAAGGTGCAGCAGATGAGCCGGTCTGGATCGACATCCGCGATGACGATGTGCAGATCAGGGAGTGCAGTGAACTGTCTTTATGGGGAAAAGATGTATGGGAGACCCAGCAGGTCATATTTGAGGATATTGCCGGAGAAGGCGGTTACGGCGACTGGATACGGCCGAGCGGCAAGAAGAGGGGAGGGCAGACGACCCAAAGACCTGCGGTGCTGACAATAGGCATTTCCGGTGAAAACCTGAACAGATCATCATGTTTAATACATGAGACATCCAATGCAGCGGGCTCGGGTGGATTTGCCGCAGTGTGGGGTTCCAAAAAACTAAAGGCCATCAGCGTGATCGGTACGGGTGATCTTACAATTGCTGATCCCAAGGCCTTGATGGAAGCCAGATTGTGGTCAAAAAAATATTCATTTAATCAAAAAAATCCCCTGGCAGAGTACCCTAATCTGCCGGGTGAATTCTGGCATTCCCCCGGCGGGGTTGTGTTCCTGGCATTGAATCAACTGGACGAGGGAAAAAGGCCTAAGGCGTGTGTCGGTTGCCACTCGGGGTGCCATGTCATAACGGAAAGCGGGCTCGGTACCGGCGCCACATGTGCACCCTCATTCATCTATGCCCAATATTCCGGGAATATGGAAGACTATGTGAATCGGGGAAAGGTCGCCAACCTGTTGAACGAGTATGGCATCAATGCCATAGCGTGTGCCAAGTTAACTTATCTTAAATCACTATACGAGTTGGGAGTCCTTGGGCCGGGCAAAGAAATAGATACCCCCGTTGATCTCGATTTTGACAACTGGGGAAGCTATGAGCTTATCGAAAAGCTATTGTATTTGATGGCGCACAGAGAGGGCGAGTTCGGAGAAGCCATAGCGGACGGAATGTTTTTTGCGGCAAAAAAATGGGGCAGAATGGAAGAAGACCTGGCGTCCGGTCTGCTTGAGTATCCTTACTGGGGTATCGTGGAACACGGCTATGATCCCAGAAATGAAATGGAATGGGGGTATGGCAGCATTCTGGGTGACAGAGATATCAATGAACATGATTTCAATGCATTGTACTGGAATCCCACCGTAGCGTTCATGGAGGGCCATGAACCTGTCTTGCCAGCAGGTGAGATCACAAAGCTTTACACTGATAAAATGATTCCCTATGAAGGCGATCAGCTCATGCTGGATTACAGCCCGGAAAATATGTACTCGGAACATATTGCAAAACTGGTCGCCTGGCACAGGCATTACACCCGATTCTGGAAACAGTCCGTACTGTATTGTAATTTTTGTTATCCTGATTTTTACAATCATATGGTCCCTGATAAAAAAGGCATGACCCCCGAGGCAGAACCCAAGTTCTTCAATGCAGTAACAGGGATGAATCTGACCTTTGAGGAAGGCATGGAACTTGGCAGAAAAATCTGGAACCTTGATCAGGCCATCTGGACCTTGCAAGGGCGTCACAGAGATATGGTTCATTTTGCCGAATATGTTTATAAAGGAACCAGTGTGGGTTTTCTTGATATCCCATTCTTTTTACTGCCTGGAAGAGAAAATGGAGAATGGAAATACATGGAAACGATCGGTAGGACCCTTGACAAAGTTAAATTCGATGAATGGAAGACCTTGTATTACAATATCGAGGGATGGGACGCTAAATCAGGATACCCCACCAGAAGCACATTAGAATCTCTGGGTCTCGAGAACGTTGCAGACGAGCTGGAGAGAAGAAATAGGCTGGGGGAAGAGGGGTAATTTGTTACGAAAGGGAACAATGTAGAGCGAGTCTCCTCCCGTATAACGGGAGGCCTCAGGAAGCCCCCTCAAAGGGGGCTCAGTTATGTTTTATACTCCGCACCCAAACCCTCAATAATGAAATAAAAAACCTGAACGTCCAACATCGAACGTCCAACATCGAACATCGAAGGTGGTACGCCTGACCGCAGGCGGCATCTTCTATCGGCGGTCATTTTTTATTAACTCGGAAAAACCATGTCATTCTGCGATGAATCAGAAAATCTAGTAACATGCCGTAAGATCTAGATTCCGCCTGAAATTTATCCCAAACTAGCTTCGGGCCCGGAATGACGAGTCTCAGGATTTATAATTCGAGGAGCGAAGCGACATCCTTCTTCGATGTTCAAGTTCTTAGATTTTCCTTTTCTTCTTAAGTCACCAGCATTGACCCGTGCGCACCCCGACCCTTTCCCACCAGGCGCGAAGGAGTTTACGTCGCCAGGGTTGAGGAAGAATTTCTCGCCGGATCGGTAGAACCTATAAGGATTTTGCAGTATCAACGCCCGCCAAACCGATTTCTTAAGCGTTCCATGTGGAAAAACGAGGGGTTGATACCTGCTGCTTCTCCATCCTCATTCTGAAATTCGTCATACGTATAATTGTTGCTTGAATG
>JAFDJF010000498.1 GCA_019307645.1 Deltaproteobacteria bacterium | reverse complement strand
AATCTCCAGGACGAAGTCTTTGTTGCCACAACCGGGTGTAACGGCTTTTGCGCCGCAGGCCCTTTGATGATTGCCTATCCCGACGAGATATTTTACCAGAAGCTAACAGTGGACGACGTCCCCTACTTTGTGGAGGAATACCTTATCAAGGGACGTGTGGTAAGAAAACATCTCTTTGAAAGTCCCGAAACCGCTGAAGCAATCCCGAGCATTAATGAGATCGGTTTTTTCAGTCGCCAGGTCCTTGTTGCCCTCAAGAACCGAGGTCTTATCGACCCGGACAACATAGACGAGTATATCGCAAGGGATGGTTATATGGGCGCGGCCAAAGCCCTCCTTGAGATGCCTCCTGAACAGATTGTTGAAGAGATGAAGACCTCTGGTCTCAGAGGCCGCGGCGGGGCCGGCTTTCCCACTGGCCTGAAGTGGCAGTTTTGCGCTGCAGCTACAGGAAGCCCCAAGTATATGCTCTGCAATGCTGACGAGGGTGACCCAGGCGCCTTTATGGATCGCTCTATACTTGAAAGCGATCCCCACTCGGTGCTGGAAGGGATGATCATCGGGGCAAAGGCAATCGGGTCCCAACATGGCTATATCTACGTTCGTGCCGAATACCCCCTTGCCATCCAGAGGCTGCAAACCGCAATTGGCCAGGCCAAAGATTACGGGCTTCTTGGAAAAGACATATTAGGATCCGGTTTCGACATGGAGATAGACCTGTACTTAGGGGCCGGGGCCTTTGTGTGCGGTGAAGAGACAGCCCTGATGCGCTCCATAGAAGGCCAGCGAGGTATGCCCAGGCCAAGGCCCCCCTTCCCTGCCAATAAAGGTCTTTGGGATCGTCCCACTGTTCTCAACAACGTTGAGTCCTTGGCTAATATCCCGCAGATCATATACCGCGGCGCTAACTGGTTTAACAGCCTCGGTACAGAGAAGAGCGCCGGCACAAAGGTGTTTGCATTGAGCGGCCAGGTCAGGAATATCGGTCTCATTGAAGTGCCCATGGGCACGCCTTTGAGATCCATTATCTACGACATAGGCGGCGGTATCCCGGACGGCAAAAAATTTAAGGCCGTACAATTAGGCGGTCCTTCCGGGGGTTGCATCCCTGCGAGTCTGCTTGAAACCCCTGTGGATTACGAAAATATCGCCAAGACTGGGGCCATCGTGGGTTCGGGAGGGATGGTGGTCATGGATGAAACATCCTGCATGGTGGATGTTGCCCGATTTTTCGTGGATTTCACCACAGACGAATCGTGCGGGAAATGTACCCCTTGCCGTGAAGGGAGCAGACAACTCCTCTGGATACTCGAAGGGATCTGCGGGGGGGAAGGGGTGCCGGAAGATCTTGAGCGTCTGGAAAGCCTGGCCAAGGTCATCCAATCAGCCTCGCTCTGCGGGTTGGGACAGACCGTACCCAATCCGGTTCTGAGCACCCTCAGATACTTCCGGGATGAGTACGAGGCCCACATATACGACAAGCATTGCCCCACAGGCACATGCAAACGCTTGAGCGCTCCACCATGCCAGTCTACATGCCCCACCGGCCAGGACGCATCCACCTATGTCGCCCTCATCGGCCAGGGCAAGACTGAAAAGGCGTGGGAGATCATCAGAAAAGAAAACCCCCTCCCCATGGTCTTGGGCCGCATCTGCCCCCACCCATGCGAGAGCCAGTGCAAACGTGGCGAGACCGATAAACCGATCAGCATCTGCGCGCTCAAACGGTTTGCAGCCGACGCAAATCGTGAAAAGCTGAAGGAGATACAACCGGCTCCCGTGCTTTACCCGCAGGACAAGGTGGCGGTTGTGGGCGCAGGTCCTGCAGGCCTTACCGCGGCCCATGATCTCGCCCTTAAGGGCTATCCCGTTACCATATTTGAGGAACTCCCCGTGAGCGGAGGGATGCTCCACGTGGGCATACCCGAATACAGACTTCCCCGCGACGTATTGAATGATGAGATAGATGCTATTAAACGTCTTGGGGTAGAGATTCAGCACGGTGTGCGAGTGGGAAAAGATAAGGGGATTGACGAACTCAAAGAAGAGGGTTATAAGGCCTTTTTCTTTGGCGTCGGCGCCCATAAGGGCCTCAAACTCCGCATCCCAGGAGAGGATGAATTCGAAGGATTTATTGATGCCACTGCTTTTTTAAGGAATGTCAATTTAGGGGAGAAAAAAGCCCCCGGAAGAAAGGTATGCGTCATCGGGGCTGGAAACTCGGCCATTGATGCGGCGCGTACATCGCTCCGTCTCGGGGCCGAAGAGGTGCATATCGTCTACCGCCGCCAGCGGGAACAGATGCCTGCAAACCCTGCGGAAGTGGACGCGGCTGACGAGGAAGGGATCCATATTGATCTCTTGACCTCTCCGGTTCGCATCCTCGGTAAAGACGGTAAGGTGAGCGGCATGGAGTGTCTTCGGAATGAACTTGGAGAGCCGGACGAGAGCGGCCGGCGCAGGCCGGTTCCTGTTGAAGGCTCGGAATTCATCATTGAAACCGACGTGATCATACCGGCCATCAGCCAGCAGCCAGACCTTTCTTTCCTCACTGAAGACCATAAATTCCATATCAGCCGCTGGAGCTCCTTTGAAGTGGATGAAGAGACCTTGGCAACAAATGTTCCGGGGTTCTTTGCCGGGGGAGACGCAGTTACAGGCCCCGCCACTGTAGTCGAAGCAGTGGGCGCAGGCCATAAGGCGGCAGTATCCATAGACTGCTACCTCCGCGGGAAACCGTTCAAAGGGTACTGGTATCCCAAGCCCCACCTTATGGTGGACCGGCTTGAATTGACCGAGGAAGACGAAAAGCTTGTACGGCCCAGCATGAATGAACTGCCGGTAAAAGAGCGGATAACTAACTTCACGGAAGTGGAATTAGGGCTTGACGAACAGACCGCACTTCTCGAGGCCCGTCGCTGCCTCCGCTGCGATCTCTAACCCGAACCTCTGAACCGTGAACCGGTAAACGTTGACAAATTTAGGAATCGACGAGTGAATGATATAAAAACAAAAACTCTGAGTTTAACTGATATTAAAGATCTGTTGCGAGCCGAAGTTCTTGTGGGAGAGGACAAACTGCATAC
>JAFDJF010000049.1 GCA_019307645.1 Deltaproteobacteria bacterium | reverse complement strand
ACTATTTCAAGGTTTCTGCTTTTTAAAACCTGCCAAAAATGATCTGAAGATGAGATGCCAAAATGTGAAGTTATTTTTGCGCGAGCCCTAAGGGGTTTAGGTTAAAACAAATTTACCGTGCCCAGTTGAGAAGTTACTTGACATGCAGAAAGTTTTCCCTGTGGGATACCTTCTGACAATATAATTGTCGCAGAACAAAAAAATGATTCAAATTACTCCTGCCATTTCAATCAACGAGGGTGAAATCCAAGAGGAATTCATTCGCGCCTCAGGACCGGGCGGTCAGAACGTCAACAAAGTTGCTACGGCCGTACAGATTCGTTTCCATGTGGCCAACTCCCCCTCTCTGCCCGACGACGTTCGCGCTCGACTCCTGCGCATCGCCGGCAGGCGGATCACCGAAGACGGCCTTCTGATTATTGATGCACGCCGGTTCCGCACCCAAAAGCGAAACCGTGAGGACGCCATAAACCGCCTGGTCCAGTTGATCCGCAAAGCAACGGAAAAGCCCAAACCACGCCGGAAGACAGCGCCCACACCCGCATCCAGGGCTCGCCGGATGGACGCAAAGCATCGGCGCAGTGAGACCAAACGCATGCGCCGGCCCGTTCCCTCAACCAAAGAGTAATCCCGATACGGTTCTCTAAGCCGACTGGCAGATAACTGAAGAGCCGCCTGTCACAGCCCATCCCGCCTGTATTTTTCCCTTGACAAAAATGAGGTTAGTAGGTAATAACGCAGCAAAATTAATAGGCCTGGTCTGGTGCCTTTCGGAAATATCCCTTTTTCTTATTTCTGAATCGGGTACCGGGCTGTGCTATTTTTTTGTTTTAACAATGTGAAGAAATTCACGCCAGAAAGATTAAGATAAATCTTCAACTTATGATACAAAGGCGTAGCCATATGAAAAATTCAGCGAACTCCTCCGAAAAACCTTCGATCAGCCTGGCTGAAGCCATCCCGGCTATGGGAAGATATACTTCGAAGTTCGGATGGCTCTGGTTTCTTATTGGTTTCGGCGGGGCCATGATTTTGGGATGGGTCATTTTTCCAATGTTACTGTATTCCAGCCAGCCACAACCCATGGACTTCAATCACGCGATCCATCTAAATCCGGATGTTGTGGACGGCATCGAGGGCGATACAGATACGGAAAGGTGCCTGTATTGTCATGAGTTCCGCGAAGACGGCACCTTTGTAGGGATTCCGACGCTTGATAAGTGTATGGAATGTCATGATGATCCGGAATTCCCCATTGGAGAGACAGACGCAGAGGTTGCGTTTTTGAACGATTACGTGGCCGATAGCATAGAAATACCCTGGCTCTCTTATACCCGGCAACCGGACTGCGTTTACTTCCCCCACATCGCCCATGTCCAAATGGGGGAGATTGAATGCGCGACCTGCCACGGACCCCATGCGGAGACCGAGGTATTGCCGGAGCAGAAGGCCAATCGTCTCACCGGTTATCCAATCAGCATATGGGGAGAGAATATCTCCGGCTGGAAGACAAACACATGGGACCGCATGAAGATGGATGACTGTGCAGCGTGCCATACTGAAAAAGGCCACGAAGAAAATAACGCCTGCTTTGTTTGTCATAAATAGTGTCTGAACGAAAACTAGGATTTTTCGTCAAGATCAAGCCTCCGGCCAGTAGGGCCTACGGCCCGGAGGGGAAGATCAAAATTTTAACCGCAGGCATACATTCAGTATTTCGAGGATTAAAATTTTTATCTGACCTGTCTGCGTGCGGCCACGCACAGGCAGGCGCAGATATTGGCGAAAAAGACAGTTTTCGTTCGGGCACTAAATAAGGGGTAGATGACTATGGGAGTAAGCAGAAGAAATTTTATTAAATTTGCCGCAGGCGGAGTCGCAGGTATCGGTCTGACGCCGCTTCCTTATAAACTCATGGACGATGTTGCCATATGGACTCAAACCTGGCCGTGGGTGCCGGTTCCGCCTGTGGGCGAATTCACCCGCGTCAAATCCTTATGCAGCCTGTGTCCGGGGGGATGCGGCATTGAGGTTCGAAAGGTCGACGATAGGGCCGTGAAGATCGAAGGCCGCACCGATTATCCAGTCAACCCCGGCGGCATCTGTCCGATAGGGATGGGCGGGCTTCAGTTGCTTTATGACAAGGATATCCGCTACACCGGACCCATGAAGCGCGTCGGACCCAGGGGTTCCGGACAATTCCAGGCCATCACCTGGGACGAGGCCTTAAGCGAGATTTCCACCAGGATCACCGATCTTCGCAAGAAGGGCCGGCCGGAGGCTTTGGCGGCCATAGACGGAAATCCCATGTACTCAACCATGTCCGCCATGATTGAGCGCCTCACAAAGGCAGTCGGAAGCCCCAATTATGTGAGGATGCCTTCCCTGGAAGACACCTACTGGATGGGAAATGTCCTCATGCAGGGCAATGAAGCCCCAATGGCGTATGATCTTGAAAATGCCGATTACATATTGAGCTTTGGCAGCGGCCTCCTGGAGGGCTGGGGCGCACCGGGCAGGGTAATGAACGCCTGGGGCCTGTTGCGGGATAAAGCAATAGAAGGAAAGGCCAAGGTTGTTCAGATTGAGTCAAGGGCATCCAATTCCGCATCAAAGTCAGACCAATGGGTCGCAGCAAGGCCCGGCACAGACGCGGCTCTGGCCCTGGGTATTGCCCATGTGATGATTAAAAACGAATCATACAATGATAAAGGCCGATTTATTAAGAATCAGACCTTTGGTTTTGATAAATTCAAGGCAATGGTCCTTGACCAGTACTCCCCCGATGCAGCCGCGCGTATCACCGGAGTAAGTGCAGCGGTTATCGTAGCCCTGGCTGAAGGGTTTTCAGGTGCAAAGGCGCCCCTTGCCGTTTATGGTAAGGGCAAAGGCACATTGAACGGCAGCCTCTATGAGGCCATGGCCGTTCAGAGTCTCAATGCCCTGGCAGGGAATATCGACAAACCCGGCGGCATCATCATTTCCGATCCCGTTCCACTGCGCCCTCTTCCTGACATGAAGGCAGATGCCATTGCCCGAAAGGGACTTAAAAAGCCCCGTCTGGACCAGGCAGGAAGCCGGAAGTACCCCCTGGCCGGGAGCCTCATCACAAACCTGATAGATGCCGTCAACAAAGGCCACGAATCGCCTGTGGACACACTCCTTGTCTTTTCTGCGAATCCGGCGTACACACTCCCCGACAGCGGGGCCGTCAAAAAAGCTTTGGAGAAGGTCCCCTTTATCGTGAGCTTTTCTGCATATCAGGATGAAACATCCTATATGGCGGATCTTGTGCTGCCTGACCACACGTATCTTGAAAAAACAGATGATATCGTATGGCCCAGCGGGCTGCAGTACCCCCTGTACGGGCTCACAACGCCTGTGGTAAAACCCATTTATGATACGAGGAACACCGGGGATGTCATCATCCAGGTGGCAAACCGGGTCGGTCAGTCAACAGGTTCCGCCTTTCCATGGGAAGACTATGAGGAAGTCCTGAAGATAAGGGCCATGGGGCTGTTTGATTCCGGGGAAGGGCTTGTGCGCTATGATGACGCCAATCCTGCCTGGAAATGGCAGAAAAGCCCCAGACCCGACTACAGTTCCTTCAGCGACATGTGGGAGAAGATAAAGTCGGGCGGACTGTGGTACAGGCCTGTGCAGCCCTCGAAAAACCGCGAAAGGCTGTTTAAAACACCCACCAATAAATTCGAGTTTTTCAGCACACAAATCGAGCTGGCCGTCAATGAATATGCACGGGAAACTTCCGAGGCAAAGGCCCTCAAGGAAATGGGGATTGGGGCAAAGAAAGAAACGGCCTTCATGCCCCACCATGAAGACGTGCACACCCATGGGGACCACTATCCCCTCACAATGGTACCCTATGAGATGATCAACCTGGCCAGCGGCGGCATACCGAGCCCGCCTTTCCTGTACAAGACAATCTCTGACAATCAGCTTTTGGGCAACGACTCCTTTGCCGAGATCAATCCCAAGACCGCATCAGAATATCACCTTGGACAGGGCGATCCGGTTATCATCGAATCGTCAGCCGGGGCGGTCCGGGTGCGAGTGGATCTCTCTGAAGGCGCCATGCCCGGTATTGTGTATATGCCCATGGGCTTCGGACACACCGCCTATGACGAATTTATCCGTGAAAAAGGCGCCAATCCCAATGACATCATACATGCCGGGAAGGACCCCCTTAGCGGGCAACCGGTCTGGTGGGCCACCCCGGTGAAGATAATCAAGGTTTAAACGAGGTAGATCATGAAAAAAGCACATGACCACGGAACAAACAAATACGGCATGGTCATAAATCTGGATAAATGCACCGGGTGCGGGACATGCATGGTCGCCTGTGCAGCAGAAAATAACGTGTCTGTCAGGCCTGACGAATCAGACAAAGAGCGCTTCATCGCCTGGATGCAGCTCTTTAAGGCCACCAACGGCAAGGAATTTCCCGATGCAGAGGTGGTCTATTTCCCCAGGCCGTGCATGCACTGCAGTGAAGACGGCCATGGCCATCACGTCCCGTCATGTGTTTCAGTCTGCGTTGCCACCGCAACAAGGATAGACCCTAATAACGGCATCGTAAGCCAGGTTTACACCCGCTGCATAGGATGCAGATACTGCCAGGCAGCCTGCCCCTACAAAGCCAGGTATTTCAACTGGTGGGATGCATACTATCCAAAAAACAAGGGGCTTGAGCGCTATCTGTCACCCGAGGTCTCACCCCGCATGCGAGGGGTGATCGAAAAATGCACGTTCTGCCATCACCGGCTCATGCGTGCCAAAAACCAGGCCTATGCAGAAGACCGCAGAGAGCTCGAGGAACACGAATACATTACGGCCTGCACCGAGGCATGCCCGGCCCAGGCCATCACATTCGGCGACCTCAATAACCCTGAGCATGAAGTCGCCAAACTCATTAAAAACCCCCATGCATTCAGAATCCTGGAACGTTTGAACACAAAACCCAAGGTATACTACCTTTCATCGAGAGACTGGGTCCGGAAGATCGCCGACAATCCGATCGACGAATTCACACCGATTTCACACGCAGACTGAGGACTGTTGTCTGTTTCGATTTTTTAGGAGGATAAACATATGGATACGCCATTGATACCGGAAGGCGCAAAAAGATGTTCTTTTGGCCTGTTTCTCCTGTGGCTGCTGCCATGGCTGGCAATTCTGGCCTGGGGCGGGCTGGCTGCAGGCCTGTGTCTTATCAAAGGTCTGAACCAGACAAACATGAGTAATATCTTTGCATTTGCCGTTTGGATCATATTTGACCTGGGCGTAATCGCCCTGGGCGCCGGCGCCTTTTTTACGGGGTTTCTCACCTATGTTATCGGTAAAAAGGAGTTGAAGAACATCATCAATGCCGCGGTTATTATTGGTTTTATCTGCTACTCCGGCGCCACGGCCATGCTGGGCATAGATATCGGCCAGCCCATCCGGGGATGGTTCATATTCTGGCATGCCAACATCCACTCCATGCTGGTTGAAGTGTCTTTTTGCATCACCTGCTACCTGGGTGTCCTGATCGTCGAGTTTGTCCCCATCATTCTCGAAAACAGAAAGCTTGATGAGGTGAAGGAACTTCACCTATTCGGGCACAACCTCCATCATGTCATGGGAGTCATTGCTGCGACAGGTACGTTTCTTTCCTTCTTCCACCAAGGGTCCCTGGGCGGGATGTTCGGCGTCCTGTACGGCAGGCCTTTTGCCGCAAGAGAGGGCTTTTATGTCTGGCCCTGGACATTTTTCCTCTTTGTCCTGTCCGCCATCGCTGCCGGGCCCTGCTTTACCATATTATGTACCAAGCTGACAGAAAAGCTTTCCCGTAAAAAACTGGTCCCGGAGGATGCATACCAGCTGCTTGCAAAGATCTCCGGATGGATGCTGTCCCTTTACATGATACTGAAGATCGCCGATACCTTTGGCTGGATCTACGGTGTGGCGCCAAGGGCGGGACTCAAATTCATGGATTTTTACAGGGAGGGCCCATACGGGGTCTGGATGGTGGTGGCCGAAATCTTTATCTGCGGGATCATTCCGGCCATTATTCTTATGATTCCCAAGGTAAGACAGCAGCAACGCTGGCTGATTTTCGCATGCCTGCTTAACTGTACGGGAGTTATATTGAACCGGTTCGCATTTATCATCGTCACGCTTGCCATCCCTGTGATGCCTTTTGACAGATTCTGGAGCTACCTGCCCACATGGCAGGAATGGGGTGTCGCACTGGCGGTAATTGCATACGGATTTGTCGTATTTTCTCTTGCTTACAGATACCTGCCTGTGTTTCCGAAAGAGAATGAATTAAACCCTGTCCCCGAGTAAAGGAGAAGAAAGATGACTCCGCTTAGTTTTGAATGGATCTGGAATATAGAGTATCTTATATTCTTTGGCCTTCTGTACACTGCGCTAACCATCGTCGGCACCTGTGTCGGCATTGCAGTATTTAAGACAGCATTACAGGTCTTTGGATTTATCAGGGATAGACATTTCTAAAAAGTACGTAACTACTCAGGTTATAAGGTTCACGGTTCACGGCATAAGGCGTAAGGTGAAATGCGGACATGCTTTGCAACCATTTGATATTGTTTCGTGTTTCGGTATTCGAATTTCGGATTTTGAGGTTCCCGGAGTCTCCCAATATTAGCAACCTATCAACGACTTTGACGTTTCCCTGCCCTCCAAGAGATTTCCTTGACAATTAAAATGCATGAATTTATACTGCATTGAATTCTAATCCGATCTTAAAAAAGTCCCGAATTTCTTGACCTTAACTTCCAAATATATTTTGCCCTTTAGTTGCATAAAAAACATGTCAATTTTGGCTAAAAACCTGAGACCAATTTTCATCCAGAAACCAGTAAAAAGACTGAACCGGAGAAACGGAGATGGGGTGAAACGGAGCCAAAGGCGATAACTTAGGGTTGTACCCAAAACCCAGCATCTTTAGTCTGTGTCTGTCCGCCTGCCCCGTGAAATTCCGAAGGACTATTTAACTGGGGTGTGTGTCTGCCTGCCCAACCTGCCCAATGGAATGCCCTTGAAGTTATTATTCCATAGGGGTGGAATGCCTCTGTAGTTGTTATTCCATCGGGGTGGCTATTACAATTTTCATTCTCTGCGCTCTCAGCGATCTCTGCGGTGAGATAATTAAAGCCCTTTAACCAGCAACCAGATCAATATGAGCTCTAATCTGAACATTCTTATTATAGACGCCGCGCCTTCAGTACTGTCACGCATGGAGGGGAAATTAAAGCAACTGGCGTATGATCTCCGGTGCACTGCCACACCTGAAATGCCCATTGATCAACTGGAGACCCTGAATCCCGGTTTGGTCATTCTCGGCCCGTCTCTGGACACGGAGACCACCCTGAAATGCATGCACAAATTGAAAATCATCGATCCAATGATTCCTGTCCTGACCTCATGTGAGGATGTTTGTATGCCGGAAGGTTCCGCAACCTCCCCTTTTGACGGCATCCACCACCTCAAAGCCGATCCGGATGCGGATGAAATATCAAGTACCATACAAAAAGCCCTGAATCACAGGGAAGAGAGCACTTCCCGGCCCAATTTTCAGGTCCTGGTCGGTCAGGGTCAGGAAAGCATGGCAATCAGGGAAAAGATTAGAAATGTGTCTGATAAGGATATCACTGTACTGATTACAGGAGAAACCGGTACAGGCAAAGAATTGATTGCCCGATCCATCCATTATCATTCCACGCGAAGCAAAGGGCCACTTGTAAAAATAAACTGTGGGGCGTTACCTGATGAACTGCTGGAGAGCGAAGTCTTTGGCTTTCAGAGGGGGGCCTTCACAGACGCCCATCACGACAAGCCCGGCCGGCTTGAGATGGCCCACAACGGCACACTGTTTATTGATGAAATCGGGAACCTTTCCCTCTCACTTCAAGTCAAATTCCTCCAGGTGCTTGAAGACAAAACTTTTACAAGACTGGGTGGCACTGAAGACAAAATCATCGACACCCGGGTTGTCACTGCAACAAACTCGGATCTGCAAAAAAAGGTGCGGGAAGGCTCTTTCAGGAAAGATCTTTTCTATCGTTTGAACATCGTACACATAAAAGCTTCGCCTTTGAGAGAAAGAAAAGACGATATTCTCTTACTTATCCATTATTTCATTAGCAAATACTGCTATGAGTTCAAAAAAGAGCCTCTGGAATTACCCGATAATGTCGCCAACCTGTTCATGGAATACCATTGGCCCGGGAATGTGAGAGAGCTGGAAAATGTAATCCGCCTGGCAATTATCTTGAGGGATTGGAGCTTTGCCTTTAAAGAGTTGAATGTGGGCGATGTGGGTCCAAAAAAGGAGCGCCAATCCTTTTCCAGCGCCTATATGCCCTATTTGGACTGGAATGACGACAAGATAAGAGGTTCCTTCAGTGACAAAGATTTTTCCCTGAAAAAGATCAGCAAGGCCTATGTCTCCGAAGCAGAGCGTCAGGCCATCTTGGACACACTGAAACAAACCCAATGGAACAGGAAAAAAGCAGCCCAAATGCTCAAGGTCAGTTACAAAACCCTCCTAAACCGCATCGAAGAATTTGATTTAAAACCGTAAGATCAGTTATCAGTCAACAGTAATCAGTGTTCAGTATCCGGTACCCCCACCCAGCATTCAGTTTCCGTTATACAGTCAGTAACAAGTATCCAAAATGGCAAAAAATACGCTCTGTTACAAAGGCTATACTGGAAGCGTTAATTTTGGCGCTGATGATAAGGTTTTTCATGGCCGCATCCTCGGGACTACCGACGTCATAGGCTTTGAAGGCACATCGG
>JAFDJF010000048.1 GCA_019307645.1 Deltaproteobacteria bacterium | reverse complement strand
AAACCAATTTGGCACCTATGACGGCTTCTTGAGCGAGAGCGATTCCGGACCTTTTACTGCCAGTGCTTCCATTTGGTTGCAGACAAAGGGTGAAGAAGGTTATGCTTCGGCTACTTACAACGGGGCTATTCGGGTACGTTCTGACTCATCAACCACTGATGGAACTCCTGGTGACTCGATTGTCAGTAGAGCCAGCCAGCGGACAATCTTTGATATTACCAGTGATACATTGAGTGACGGAACTTTTGTCCAAGGTTCTGTGAACATCAGTCTTCATGGAATCATAATTAATGTCGGGAACAAGGACTATGGTACGGGAGCTATTGATTTGAGCGTGAATTTCCGTGACCCTGATGAGTCCCGTAATCTTTTCACAGGTTCGCTCTCAATGACTAAAAACGGTTTAGACTACGTGGGGTTCTCTAATTTTGGCTCCGTTCAGCCAGGCACCGGAACTGGGAATCCATTTCTCTCATTCGATTTTGATACCTCCGAGACATTTGAAGGATACGTTGGCGACTCATTTTCGGTTGAATATACTCTCCAGGCTAACACCGGTGCCTGCTACCGTTCCAGCTTTTCTGACACTGGAAGCTTTAGCATTTCCTTTGAGGGCAACGATGCAATAGCACGGGTTGTACCTCCCGCTGTTGTCCCCATCCCCGCCACCTTTGCCAGTGCTTATGGCTCCACCAGCTCCGATTCCAACTACAACATTTCCTGTGACTTTGATGAGGATGGAGACGTTGACGGGGGGGATCTGGCCGAATTTGCGGCAGTGGTTTGAATAAAATATTATATTGCAGACTAACAAGGCAGGCTAATTAATTGGCTCCACCTTGTTAGTGAATGCCTCAATATGTTGTGTATTTATGGTTGGGGTTCAAACGATTGCTTTCTGGTATCTATATTTCGTTGAGAATTGCCCTTAAAATGCTTTCCAATTCAAAGGGAAGTCATAATTTTTTCCGGCCTTAAAAAGTATCGATTACCTTTTCAATCCTATTGTTTCCCATCAGAAAATTTCGAACAATTTTGGCGTCCGGAATGAAAGTTACAACCTGTGACACTCTCCTGATATCTTCAGTTTCCCAGACGTTGTTACCCGACGTTGTGATATTACAAAGAACCTTTATAAAATAAATTGGTTTCAAGGACATCGATATTGCCAAGATACAAAACTCAAGAATAATTATTTCGCCTGCCATATGCATGGGTTGCGGGGTGTGCGAGGACATGTGCTCAACGGGAGTAATAACGCTGAGACGCGAACCGTCCAAAGGAGATCCCCTTGATTTGGAGGCGTTATTGAGTGTAAAATAGCTAGCGTCTGAACGAAAACCCCGAAACTTGGTCTTTTCATTCAGACACTACTTACTTGATGATGTCAAAATGTTTAAAAGTTGAGAACGTCCCCAATATCGTCCCAATATCGTTCTTAGGAGGAAATGATCATGAAAAATTCAATCGCCAATATCCGAAACATGCAGGCAGGCTTTGTAAAGCCGTTGCTGTTAATCATCGTTGCTGTCCTTATTATCGCGGGTATTTATCTGGCAATAAACCAGGGCGCGCGTAAAGGGCTTAAAGAAAAAGCCATGCTGAAGACCGCTGAAATAGTCGGAAAGATTGCAGCCAAAGGGATGGAAAGCGCCTCTGATCTCATGAGCATCCCTGTTGAGGTGCACCGGATGAACGATTTCATTTACCGGGCAAGTGGTATTGCCGATGTTTACCTGATTGCCACGACCGACGGCAATGTGGTATTTGATACCGGTCTGGTAACACAGGCTGCCCTGCAGCTACGACTTCTGAAGAAAGCGGCGCCTGAAAACAGGCTGTCGTATATTGTTCTGAGCCATTCCCATGCCGACCATATCGGCGGCTTCAAGTTCTGGGCGGAAGACGGTGTCCCGGTGATCGCCCATCGCGCATTCCTTGAAAACCAGCGCTTTCAGAAAGAGCTGGTGCCCTATTTATGGAATCGGAACCGTACCTTGTACCCCTTTATTCCAAAGAAGCCACAAATGAAAGGCATGTTTGCCTATGGCGGCGTTGAGCCTACGATCCTGGTGGACGACTATACCGTGTACCGTTTCAAACTCGGTGGCATTCGATTCGAGGTGATCCCAACACCGGGTGCAGAGGGGGATGATAACCTGTGCCTGTGGCTTCCGGATCAAAAGATCCTTTTTGCCGGCGATACGCTGGGTCCGTTGTTCCCGCAGTTCCCCAACATTTTCTGCATGCGGGGTGAAAAAATCAGGAAACCCATCGAGTACATTCGCTCATTAAACAGGATTATCGAGTTGGAACCGGAAATGATTCTTGCCGGCCACTTTGTTTCAGTGGAAGGCAACGAGAAAATCCGGGCTGACCTCATACGCATTCGGGATGCGGTGCAATATGTCCATGATGCGGTAATTGCCGGAATGAACGTCGGAAAAACCGTGTACCAGTTGATGGAAGAGATTAATCTCCCGCCGGGACTTGAACTGACCCAGGTGCATGGCCGGGTTTCCCGGGCGGTTAGAAGCATGTGGGAATACTATACGACCTGGTTTCACTTCGATTCCACTACAGAACTTTTTCCGGTGCCTGCGCGTTATATTTACGGGGAGCTTAATGAGCTTGCGGGCAGCGAAAAGCTGGTTCGCAAGGCGCGCGAACATCTTGAAAAAAACCAGCCTGTTCACGCCCTGCATTTTCTGGAAATTGCGCTGGCCGGAAACCCTGACTCGCGCCCCGCGCTGGAAGCCCGGATGGGTGCCCTGAATATGCTGCTGACCCAGGCAAAGGAAGGGTTTCGGAATACCTATGAAATCATGTGGCTGAAATATCGTATCCGGGATACTGAGGAAAAACTCCAGGGAAAATCATAAATCGGCCCCGTTTAAACTTCCCTTTTCCTTTGCCCATGCTTGACCAAATCCTAACACCAATGGCATCGACAGAAAAAAGGAACAGTCTCTTTTATTCATTTGATTCCAGCCCTAAATGGAGAGAACAAATTTCGGGGTTTTCGTTCAGGCACTATATAGACGGCTGGTGCCCATCCGGAAACGGCTGTTTCCCCAATTTCTGCTTCAGGCCTCATTTCGCTGAACGTTTTTCTGTTGACTTATCCCTTATAAATTTCTTACATGAAATATACGGGGAAAATTGCGGGGAAAAAAGGCGGTTGAATAAACCTTTTTTCCAAATAAGCATTTACGGGGAATAGTACGGGGAAAAATATCAATTCCTGAGGGAAGCAATGCCTGGCCTTAAAAGAGTTAAAACGAAATATCCGGGAGTCTATTATGTGATGGGACGTTCTCAAGCTAGAGTCGGCAGGACGGAACGTATTTACTATATCCGGTACAGAAAAAACGGAAAAGAGATCGAGGAAAAAGTCGGCCGTCAACTTCAGGATGCGATGACACCGGCAAAGGCTGCCAAAATCCGAACTGAATGCATTGAAGGTAAACGTCTGTCCCGAAAAGAAACAAGATCCCGGGACAAAGCCAAAAAACAATTAAAAAAGAATCTCCCAGCTAAGGAATTAAAGGAAAGTGCGAAAAGCGATGTGAAGCTCGAGTTGTCTCAGAATGCATTACAGGATCCCGAACAAAAGGTGGCATCAAAATTGAGTACATCCTCAGTTGTAGCCGCGGTGGATGAACAGGTGAATCTGGATCTAAGGGGTGATGACGGGAAAGATTCAAACCATGATCAGCTTGAAGCCAGGCTTAAAGCAAGCGAAGAAAAGTTTTGGACAATATTTGAAAATGCCAATGACCTGTTTATGTACGTCGGCAGGGACGGGTTTATTATTAACGCAAATAACAAACTGGAAGAGATATACGGTTATAAGCGAGAGGATATTATCGGGAGGCACTACCAGGAATTGGGCTTTCACGTTTTCAGTAAAGAAGCGATGGAAAAAATCAGTGCCGTCTACAAACAGCTTACTGTAAGCGGTCAGGCCAAAGTAAGCATGGAGCTTGAGGTTTTATGCAAAAACGGAACAAAAGCCTTTGTTGAGGCAAGTTCAATTATTGTAAAAGAAGACGACAGGATAACAGGAATCCTTGCCATACTAAAGGACATTTCAAAGCGCAAGGAGGCAGAGTTAAAGCTGAAGGCGGCTTACAATGAAATGGAAAACAAAGTAATGGAACGTACTGCCAATCTTGAAGAAATGAACACCGCCTTAAAGGTCCTTTTGGAGAGAAGAGATGAGGACCGGTTTGAACTTGAAAAAAAAGTGCTGTTCAACGTGGAAAAATTAATCATGCCTTCTTTGGAAAAACTCAAGAAAAGCAATCTAGTTGCAATGCAAAAGACTTTCGTTGATATCATTGAAAATAATTTGAATGATATTATTTCGCCGTTTTTACAGGGGATGGGTTCATGGGACATGACGCTTACTCCCACGGAAATACAGGTTGCAAATTTTATAAAACAGCAGAAGACTACGAAAGAAATAGCGGAACTGCTTAATATTTCAATCAGCGCCATTGTGTTTCACCGGCACAACATTCGAAAAAAACTTGGATTAGTAAAAAAGAAGATCAACCTTCAATCCTACCTTCAGTCCACATAGTAGTATCCACACAATACCATTAGTCATAAAAAAGCCCGTCTGTTTTTATGGCGGGAACCCATAATTTGTCCACAAACCTCTGAACCATGAACCTGAGTAGTTAATATATTATTAGTATTAACCTGATAATATGCTGGTTATATATTAACAACATTTTTCCAGGCAATTGTGTTATGAATTGAGAAAAATGAACAGTTTGCGTTATAAGACAGATAATCAAACAAACGTTCCAATAATACAAGGAGGTGTCTAATGGCTGATTACGATGCAATTGTGGTGGGTGCGGGCCATAACGGTCTTTCGGCAGCAACGATTCTCGCAAAAAACGGACTTTCCGTTCTGTGCGTGGAAAAGACGAACGGGCCCGGGGGCATGGCCGCGACAAAAGAGCTGTTTGAAGGATTCAAACACAACGTGGGTGCGTGGGCAATGATCGTGTTTCGCGATAAGATGCTGGAACTCCTTGAGCTGCAGGATTACGGCATCGAACTCATCCGGCCCCGTAGTTCGTATTGTGTGTTCGGGGCTCCTGAGGATGCCCCTTTCATTGGCTATACCGATGTGGATGAGATGACCGAACACCTGATGAATGACCACGGCCCGGATGCAGTTGAAGGTCTGGCGGGTTTTGCCGACTATTTGCAGAAGTTCAAGGCCCTGGTGGATGAAGAGATGTTCAAGGCACCCAGATCACTCGAATCCCTGATCGCCGGGGCGCCTGACGCAGAGACAAGGGAGATCCTGTTGAAGACAGTCTACGGCAGCGCCATGGGCATCCTTCGTCAGTTTTTCCCTGATCCGGAGAAGCACCGCTGCATCCTGGGCTCTTTGTGTGCATCGGCCATCGATGGAACCCACATGGGTCCGTTTACGCCGGGCACCGGGCTGTCGCTTGCCTACCACTATACCATGGGCGACGAGTATGATTTCCGAACCCCCAAAGGTGGTATCGGTGCCCTCTCGGAAGCAATTGCAAAATCCGTAGAGGACCGCGGCGGCAAAATTCAATACAATACCAGGGTCAAGCGCTTCCTGATCGAAAACGGAAAACTTACCGGTGTAGAACTTAAAAGCGGCGAAAAGATTACTGCCAGGGTTGTGCTTTCCAGCCTCGACGCCCGCACCACCTTTATTGATCTGGTGGGCGAAGACCATCTGCCGTCTGATTTCGTGCATGCGGTCAAGGAAATTGAATACAAAAACGGTTATATTCAGATCCATATGACGCTCAAAGAGTTGCCCGAGTTTACGGGGCACCTTGCCTTTGCCAACGAGAACAACATCCGCTGGTTGATGACTTACATCCCCTCAGCCGAGCATCTGTCGCGTAATTGGGAGCAGTACCAGCGGGGCCAGGTCCCGGACGACCCTGTGAGCTACTGCGGCATCCCTTCCCTCATGGATCCAAGCCTTGCGCCCGAGGGTTACTACACCTGCACGATTTTTTCCCATTACTTTCCCTGGGAAACTCCAAAGGGCAAACACAAAGAAATGCGTGACTTGATGGCCGATCGGGCTATCGGCCAGATTGCAAAATATGCCCCCAACTTCCGCGACGCGATTATGGACAAGACCGTGCTTACGCAGACGTATTTCGAAAATACATTCAACGTGACTGCGGGTGATTTTGCCAGCGGGCTGCTTCACCCCGGCCAGATGTGGGACAAGCGTCCTGTTCAAGGGTGGGCCAATTACAGGACACCCATTGAGAGCCTTTTCATGTGTGGTTCCGCCTGTCATCCCGGTCCCGGGGTAACCTGTGTGCCGGGTTACAATGGTGCCCGTGAGGTGCTGAAGGAGTTAAATGGTTAGGAAGATTGAGACTGAGGTCACAGAGAGTTAATTTTTTTTATGCGCTTTCATAAAAAGTTGGAGAAAACCATTTTTCGTCATTCCGGTGGAGGCCGGAATCCAGTTATATCAAATGGTTCCAGCTAGTCTGAACTTCGGTCTTTACCGGAGTGACGACTTTTACGGAATCGTCAACTTTTAGATTTTATAGTAACAGGAGTATCAGCATGGCTGATTACGATGCGATTATTGTTGGCGCGGGCCATAACGGCCTTGCCGCCGCCGCCGTTCTTGCCAAAGAGGGATTGAAAGTGCTGGTCCTGGAAAAGCAGAGATATGTGGGCGGAATGGCGGGAACAACCGAGTATTTCAAGGGCTTCAAACACAATGTCGGCGCCTGGGCCCTGATGGTGAGTACCCGTTCGATCAATAAAGCATTGGAGCTGGAAGAACACGGCTTCGAGGTGATTGATCCGCCAATTTCATTCTGTACATTCGGGGAACCGGGCGATACCCCCTATATTTACTACAACGACCCGGCCAGACTGGAAAAGCACCTGCGGGAGGACCACGGTGATGATGCTGCTCAGGCCCTGGAAGGTCTTTACGGCATCTCACGTACCTTTGGCATGGCAATAGGGGCTCTGCGTTTCAAACTGCCCAAATCCCTGGGTGCCGTGATCGATGGCATGCCGAGTCTCAAGGATCGTGACGTGATGAGGAGGTGTCTCTTTGGCAGTGCCGTAGATCTGATCAGTGAATTTTTTCCTGATCGGACAAAACACAAGAGCATCCAGGCTTCCCTGGCCGCCATGGCCGTGGATGGGACCGGTGTGGGGCCATATTCCGCCGGCACCGCCTTTTCCCTCGGCCTTCATCTTGCGCCCATGGCTTTCGGTGTGCATTTCCAGTTGGTGAAGGGCGGGATGGGCGGATTTTCCGAGGCCATCAGGCAATCGATTGAGGAAAAAGGCGGGGAAGTAAAGCTTCTTACCCCGGTCAAAAGAGTCATGGTGGAAAATGGCAAAGCCATCGGGGTAGAGCTCAAGAGCGGCGAAAAGATCAGCGCCCGGGTTGTCCTTTCCAACCTTGATGCCTACAGTACTTTCTTCAGACTGGTGGGAGATCACAATCTTCCCGCTGATTTCACCGGCATGGTCAGGCGTATCAAATACACCAATCCGTATCTGGAGATTCACGTAACGCTTAAAGAGCTTCCTGAGTTTGTTGGCGACCTGGCATTTGCCAATGAAAGCAACATTCGGTGGAGCATGAGCTATATCCCTTCTCTCGACAATCTTGAACAATGTTATGACGCCTGTAAATGGGGCCGGGTGCCCAAAGTGCCGTACAGCGCCTACTATATCCCCAGCCTTCTCGATGACAGCTTCGCACCACCAGGGTATCATTCGGCCACGTTCTTTTCTCAGTTTTTTCCCATCAATGCACCCAGGGAACAGCATAAACAGTTGAAAGAAGAGATGGCGGACAGGGTGATCGATCAGATGAACCGGTTCGCCCCGAACCTGAAAGATGCTATCGTGGACAAGGTGGTTTTTACGCCACTGCACTATGAAAAGATGTTTGGGATCACAGGGGGGGATTACAGCCATGGCCTGATGCAGCCGGACCAGTTACTGGATTCCAGGCCGGTCATGGGATGGTCTGAATACAAGACACCTGTTGAGAACCTCTATTTGTGCGGCTCGGCCTGCCATCCCGGCCCGGGAGTAACGGCCGTACCGGGTTACAACAGCGCCCGCGAGGTGTTGAAAACCTGGGAGAAATGATGTCTGCGATTCAGGATGCGAGGAGGTTCGTTATGAGATTTAGAAATAAACCGGATTCGTCACGGACCATCAAAATGTTTAAACTGGGCGGAATAGCCATTTTGCTCATTTTGAGTTTTGCCTTCTCAGCCGATGCATCCTCCGCAGGTCCGGGAGACAAGCCCAATGTCGTCATCATGGTCGCCGACGACATCGGCTGGGCAGACGTGGGCTTCCACGGCGGCCCCATTGATACCCCCTCCCTGGACCGACTGGCAAACGAAGGTATGGAACTTCACCGGTTTTACACCGCCCCAATCTGTTCGCCGACCCGGGCGGCGCTGATGACCGGACGAGATCCGATCCGCCTGGGCGTTGTCTTCGGTGTCATCATGGCCTGGGACAACACAGGCATTCACCCGGACGAGCATTTTATGCCTCAGAGCTTCCAGGATGCCGGGTATCAAACCGCCATGGTGGGCAAATGGCACCTGGGACACGCCCAACAGACCTACCACCCCAACCAGCGGGGGTTTGAGCACTTTTACGGTCATCTGCACACGGAGGTGGGTTACTTCCCGCCTTTTTCCGTCCAGGGAGGCAAGGATTTTCAGTGTAATGGGGAGTCCATTGACGACAAAGGTTATGAAACCTATTTGCTGGCAGACGAAGCGTCGCGCTGGATCAGCGCGCGGGACAAGTCCAA
>JAFDJF010000497.1 GCA_019307645.1 Deltaproteobacteria bacterium | reverse complement strand
CCCAGCATCAAACCCAGTCATTTTTCCAAGCCCGAATTTTCTTGCGTAGTAGGCGATAGTGTCAACGCCAAGTTTTTTGCCCATCTGGTAAAAATATACATCACACGACTCTACCAGCGCTGTGTGGAGATTGACATCCCCATGTCCGTGTTTTTTCCAGCAATTGTATCTGTGCCGTCCCAGAAAGAAGAACCCCCTGCAGTTTACTTCTTCCTCAGGGTCAATTATGCCCTCCTCCAGTCCTGCCAGAGCAACAATGATCTTGAAGACAGATGCCGGCGGATATTGTCCGGACAGTGCCCTGTTCTGCAGAGGGAAATCTTTTGACGTAGCGATCTCTTCCCATGTAGTCTTGTCTATGCCTCCAATAAAAAGATTGGGATCAACAGACGGGCTGCTGGCCAATGCCAGGATCTCTCCGGTGCCGGGATCAAGGGCCACGATCGCCCCCTTTTTTCCGAGCAGGGCCATTTCTGCTGATAGCTGCAGGTCCTTGTCTATTGTCAGGCAGATGTTGGCGCCGGGCAAGGGGGACTTCATTGAAATCGTGCGAATTTTTCTGCCCGCAGCATCAACCTCAACCTGTTCACCCCCTCGTGTTCCGTTCAAGAACGGTTGCCATTTCAATTCCACTCCCGACCTTCCGATCAGATCACCCGCTTTGTTTTTCGGGTACTGCCTGCTTTTTATCTGGTTTTCACTGATCTGACCCAAATAGCCGAGAAGATGGAATGCCAGTTTCCCGCAGATATAATGCCGCTGCGGTTCAACTTTGATAATCACTCCGGGTAGATTGAACCGATGGGTTTCAATGAGGCCCAAGCTATCACGGGATATGTCTCTTGCCAGGCAAATAGGCCTGAAAGGATGCCTGCGGGATGCTTTATTCAGTTTCTGTTCCATTGTTTCCGGATCAAGACCCGCCAGTTGATTCAGATTTTTCAGGAGTTGCGCCCGGTCTTGAACCTCTTCCGGAGTAACATAAAGATCATAGGATGGCCTGTTGTCTACAAGCACATTTCCCTTCCGGTCAAGAATCATGCCCCTGAAAGGTGGGATATCCTGGAGACGGATGCGATTGTGTTCCGACTTGGCCCTGTAAGTCGGGCCGTTTACAATCTGCAGGAACCAGAGTCTCAGAACAAGAACCCCGAACACAATCAGGATGAACAAAGTGGCATTCTTGAGCTGTTTGTTGAAAATGCCGACCGATATGGGGTCAAAATCCGATGTTCTCAAAGTTCAGCTCTTTTATGAAGTTATTTTTACGTGAACCCTTAAGGTAAACCCTAACGTTGCATAAAACTTCGAACAAAAACGTGTTAGAGTGCGTGAAATGTGTGTGTAGTCATGATTTTCTGGCCCGAAGTGTAATTCACACTACATGAGGTTCAGAAAAGCATGACTACACGCGCAGTTCATGCACTATAGCGCGAGTGCAACGGTTTTTGTCGACAGGATTTATGCAACGTTAGGGTAAATGCTATAGCTGCTCTGCTGATCCCTTACCCATGTCTTCAATGACAGCGGTCCTCAGTCGGTCAAACATGAAAAACAGTATGGGCGCAAACAGACCTGTGCCGATCACCAATGCCCCAGAGACCCACAGAAAAGATCTTGCGAAAAAAACACCTTGGGAAAAGGCGGCAACCATCATAATAAAAAGGACGCTCTTTGATAACATCACCAGGGAGACAATGAATATCTGGCCTTTTGGGGTTTGAAGATTGAAAAAACGAGACCCAAGCCAGATTGCGCCAAACACGCACACGTGAAGGAACGTAAAAAGACCATGCATGCCTCCTGAATAAAGATCGATGAAGAATCCCTGGCCTAAGGCGAAGATGCATGAACCGGTCTGTCCGTAGACCAAAAATATATAGGCAGTTACGATGGTCAAGATATCAGGCGCAAAAATCTCAGACCCCATAATGTGTACAAGTTTTCCTTTGGCCAGAGTGAAAATCAGGCCCAAAACCCATAAGAAAAAATAAAAACCTAATTTTCTTTTTTCTGATGTGTCGATGATTCGTCCTCCTTCAAGATTATCAGGACTTCTTCCAGTTTGGAAAAATCAACTGCAGGTCTGATCTCAATATCCTTAAAGAGTTTGCCGGGAATGTCTTCCACATTCAAAACCTTGCCAACAGGGATACCTTTGGGGAAGACGCCTCCGAGACCGGAAGTGACAACAATGTCTCCAACAGCAACGTCACTGGATTTCACCACATAATTAAGCTTACATTTTTCCGTGGATAATCCTTTTACTATCCCCCTGTCCCTGGACCTTTGAACAAGACAGTCGACAGCGCTGTTCTGGTCGATAGTCAACAGGACCTTGGCATAATTTGGTGAGAAAGAAACAATTTTGCCGACAACCCCATCAGCATTCACCACCGGCATATCGATTTCAAGGCCTGACTTTTTTCCTTTATTGATGATAACTGATTTGAACCATCCCGTAGGGTCTAATCCAATGAGTTGGGCAGCCAGGACAGGCCGGTTCGTGGTCTGTTTGAATTGAAGAAGATCTTTAAGCCTTTCGTGGGTGGAAAGCAGTTCACGGTATCGACTGTTTTCCCTCTTCAGGGTATTCACCGCTGTTCTTAACTGTATGTTCTCTTGACGGACGTTGACCAGGTGGAAGTAATTCAGCCAGAATCCTTCTACTGCATCCGCTATAGTTTTGATGAATTTCTGGAATGGAGAGGTGATTTCTATCACCAACTGCCCTGTGGTATTCCAGGCCGGTCTCTGGCCCGAGCCTGAAGAAAGCAGGAGGAATACAAAACCGATGAATAAAACCCATACCAGGATTTTGAGGATACGTTTTATCCCTTTCAATGGTTGTCCCCAACTCAGCTTTGGTTTTTCAAGGGTCTCTTGACGGGTGCCCTCCTGTTCGCAAGGTTCATGCTCATAGTGAGGGGAAAGCCTTAGGGCTCGCGCAAAAATAACTTCACAAAAGCAAAAACCTTGAAATAGTCCACTATTACTGCGCCTTTTGCTTTTTAAAATCTACCAAACCTAAGCTAAATCTGAGCGCCAAAAATGTGAATTTATTTTTGCGCGAACCCTTACGGCCCGGAAGAGGAGGAATTGTTAACTGGTTTACAAAACACCGGGAGATGACAATTTCCCCGGCAGCATTGCTACGGGATCGCGACCTCTCTCAAGATGGCGATATTATCCAGTGCCTTCCCGGAACCAAGGACTACTGTAGAAAGGGGGTCTTCGGTGATGGTTATGGGGAGCTTGGTTTCCTCCCTTAAGCGAACATCCAGATCCTTTAGCAAAGAACCTCCTCCGGTAAGCATGATCCCCCTGTCCACAATATCGGCTGAGAGTTCAGGTGGGGTGTGTTCAAGGGCAACGTGCACAGCTTCCACAATTG
>JAFDJF010000496.1 GCA_019307645.1 Deltaproteobacteria bacterium | reverse complement strand
ATTGGTTGACGGTCAAAACATAACCCGATTGCCGTAAAGATAGCAATAAGCATACCAAACAGCCGAAAAACAAATAAAATTTAAATTCAATGTTTTCAGCCATTTAGAAGTGTCTGAAAGGGGTAGGATCTATATGAGCAAAAAAATACCAATGCAACATGCGATCTTTTTCCACTTTATAGTAAACATGTATATAATTTTATACGGGGGTCATTTTTAAAACATCCACTTTTGCCCAATCTCTGCGTTAGGCTCGAGCTTGAATCCAGATTTATCGGGAAACACTTCGCTCCGTTTCCATTTCATCGCTCGATGACAAAGTCCGAGGCTTTCCTGTCCCAGGTCTCGGGCGTGACGCCGCGTTCGCGCAGTTTGTATTTTTGAACCCGTGCAGAGGGCGTCTGAGGAAGTTCATCCATGAACTCGATGTAGCGCGGAATAAAAAAGTAAGGTGCGTTGTCGTTGACAAACCGGGCAAGTTCTTCCGGCGTAGCCTGCTTGCCTGGATGGAGGACCACCACCACCTTCAACTCTGCTTCTACTTCGAGTTCCGCCGAGGTCACCCCATGGGCGGCACACTGCTTGACCGCTGGATGTGCGTTAAATGCCGCCTCCACAGCAAATGATGAAATATTGCGCCCGCCGTAGCGGATAAAGTCGGCCTTGCGATCCACAAAGAAGTAGTTTCCCTCCTCGTCACATCGGCCCAGATCTCCGGTGTGATACCAAAGGTTGCGAAACGCCTCGAGCGTGGCCTCCGTATTTTGAAAGTAGCCATTCATTATCACGTGAGGCTCTAAAGGACGGATGCAGAATTCTCCCGTTTCACCCACCGGTACCTCGATATCCTCGTCATCGAGCAGTTTGATTTCTATTCCCGGCGCAGGATCACCCAGCGAGCCCGGCTTGTATGTGCGTGAACCGTCGGCCAAACGAGCAAACATGGCCAGACTTTCGCTCTGGCCGTATCCCTGGTCAATGGTATCGATGCCAAAACGTTTCTTCATGGGTTCGATGAGGTCGTCCGGAATAGGGACCATGGATGCAGCACGAATTGGGTTGTCGGCATCATCCGGGCGTTCAGGGGCCTGCCACAGGAACATGTGCATGGCGCCGAGGGTAAAGATCATGGTTGCCTGGTAATAGCGGCAACGGTCCCAGAATTTGCTGGCTGAAAATTTTGCATCAAGCCCCATGGGGATACCTGTAACGAGGGCCCGGTACACGGCGGTCACCCAGGCGCCGGAGTTGTACAAGGGAAGGCAGCAGTAAAGAACATCGTTCTCCTGCACGCAGGAGTTCAGTGCGCCGTTTACGGATGCCCGGACCCAGGAGTTGTGGCTCTGCATGACGCCCTTGGAGCGCCCTGTGGTGCCCGATGTCCAGAGCACGGCGGCAGTATCTCCGTAGCTGAGTTCGGACTGATCAGGTTCTGTGGACGGAAGATCTGAAAACTCCCTGATGTCCATTAAGGGAATCCCGATGTCCATCCCATCTGATGGGCCTCGGACGACGACTTTCTCGAACGGCAGCCCGCCGCCCAGATCGGCAATCCGGGGCAGTAGCGCTGCATCCGCGATGAGCACTCGGGCAAGGCTGTCCTCAAGCGCATGGCGCAGCCACTCTCCCTTATAGTCGATGTTTGTGGGGACCCAGATGCCGCCCAGCTTGTTTGCTCCGAATGCCGTGAAAATAAATTCCGGACAGCTTTCCATAAAAACGGCTACCGTGTCGCCCCGGCCGATGCCCAGCCCGTTCAGGCCCGCGGCATAGGAGTTCGCAAGTTCGTTGACCCGGCCGTACGAGTACCGGTCTTCACCGGCCATGATGTAGGTCTGGTCGGGATTTTTCTCTGCCTGGCGCAGGAGAATCCGCCCCAGCACACGCTCACTTCTATCTTCCAGGTTTGCCCAGCTCATATGTATTCCTCCGATTACGAAAAAGGTCCAAGGGAAACGGTACACGGTGCAAGGTTTTATCGAAGAGTTTTCTTTTTACCTTATACCATTAACCCTGAGCCCGGTTTTAATAATACAGATTTTTGTGGCCTGTTCGCCATAAACTTCTTTGACATACCAAGCTATAATCCCTATAGTTTTTCGAAAAAGCAAGTCTTTATTCCTAATAAAGTTGGGTGATGCTGAGTCCTTTGAAAATAAGACATGGAGGGTATTTCGATGGAAGATACAGGTTTTACACGAAGGCAAATGTTAAAACACAGTGCTGTTTTGGCAATCGGGGCTGGTCTGGGCTTATCTTTTACGAGGCAAGCAAGGGGTAACCCACTGCCAATCAAATTGCCATTTGACGAATATTCAAAGTACGACGCACTTGGGCTGGCCGAGTTAGTGGCGCGTGGTGAAGTGAGCGCGTCGGAACTGCTCGAGACTGCGATTCAACGGGCGGAGGCTGTAAATCCGAAAATCAACGCGATCGTATTGAAACATTATGAGCTCGCGCGCAAAACAATCAAGCAGGGTTTGCCGGATGGCCCCTTCAAAGGGGTGCCCTTTCTGCTCAAAGACCTGGGAATATCTTTAAAAGGCACAATTACCACCAATGGTTCAAAGTTCTATCAGAACCATGTGGCGTCTTTTGACAGTACTCTGGTTGAGCGCTATGAAAAGGCTGGCCTGGTCATCTTCGGGAAAACCCACAGCCCTGAATTTGGAGGTTCTCCTTCCAGCGAATCGACCCTGTTCGGTGCCACGCACAACCCATGGAATCTCGAACATAGTGCCGGGGGGTCATCCGGGGGGACCGCCGCAGCCATTGCGGCAGGTATCGTGCCCGTTGGGCATGCCAGCGACGGGGGCGGTTCAATTCGCATTCCTTCCAGCTGCTGCGGGCTTTTCGGCATGAAAACCACGCGGGCGCGCGTACCGCTGGGACCGCCGGATTTCGAGAGCCGCAACGGCCTGGCAGTCGCTCATGCCATAAGTCGCAGCGTACGCGACAATGCGGCATTGCTGGATATTTCTAAAGGCGCCGATTTCGGCGATCCTGTTTTGGCGCCAAAACCCGTTGGCCCTTATTTGAAAGAGGTGGGGGCACCGGTCGGACGGCTGCACATCGCACTGATGAGGGAACCGGTTATTCCGTTCCCCGTAGATCCG
>JAFDJF010000047.1 GCA_019307645.1 Deltaproteobacteria bacterium | reverse complement strand
TTTTGTTATGAATAAGTACCCTTTTAGGGTCACATTTCAAGCCACCCTTTTTAGGGGTGGTTATTGACTGCAGATACCGCCGGGACCTTGAAAGAGATAAGAATTATTCATAGCCGTATAAAGATTCTCTTAATCCTTGCTAAAACTGCCGCTCAACTGGCCGCATGCGGCCTGGATATCGCTTCCCCTGCTTTTCCTGATAATCGCGGTAAAGTGGTTCTCAATAAGGATTTCCTGGAAACGGAGGATTCGTTCCATGGGAGGTGTGGACATCTCAGAGTCTGGAAAGGGATTCAGGGGGATCAGATTGATTTTTGCTCTCAGGCCCGACAGGAGTTTTGTGAGTTTCTCCGCATCCTGCGGGCGGTCATTGATATCATTGATGAGGATATATTCGAAGGTTAGCATTCGCCTGTTCGGGAGCGGAAAGTCTTTGCAGGCAGACATCAGACTCTTCAAGGGATACTTGCGGTTCACCGGCATGAGAAAACCGCGGGTTTCGTCATTTGCGGCATTTAAGGATATGGCCAGATTGATTGTGATGTCTTTTCCCAGGCGCCTCATTTGGGGGACCAGCCCGCAGGTGGAAAGGGTGATTTTGCGGTGGGAAAAGTTCATCCCGTCTCCGCTGACCAGATTCCCCACGGCCTTGATAACCGCGTCATAATTGGCAAGTGGTTCCCCCATGCCCATGAGCACAATATTGGTCAGTCGATCCGGGACATCCATGGACTTTCTGACCTGGATGACCTGATCGATAATTTCAGAGGCTCTTAGATTCCTCTTAAGGCCCTGTTTGGCGGTAGAGCAGAAAAGGCAGCCCATGGCACAGCCTGCCTGTGATGAGATACAGACAGTGAAATGGTCCTCCTCGGGAATAAGCACTGATTCAATGAAATGGCCGTCGGATAATCGGAAGAGATATTTCTGGGTGGTGTCATCGGATGTCAGGGTCTTGACCTTTTCCAGATGGTTGATGCGCACCTTTCCTTCCAGCACACTGCGGAGGGGTTTGGACAGGTCGGTCATTTCTTGGAAGGAGTCGGCAAGCTTTTTAAAGAGCCAGTGTCGGATCTGGCGGCCCTGATAGGCCTTAAGACCCTGACTTTCTGCCCAGGCTTCTGTTTCTCGGGCATCAAGCCCTTTGAGATCAGGTGTCATTTTAAAAAAGGTTTAGGGTTTCAGGTATAAGGTAAAAGGTAAAAGAATTTTTACTCAGAGGTTCTCACGCATTGTTCTGAGCTTTGCCAGCTCCCAGACGTAGTCGTAAAGGTGAAGCCCTTTGCTGGACACAATGATCTCCCCGTCCTCCACCCCGACACTTGAGGCCACATATTCTTTCAAGAGCTGGATGGCCCCCAGGTTTGCAGGGAACCCGTTCCACAAATCCCAGGATCGAAAGTAGACGATAAAATGGAGCTTTCCTTCGGCGATACGTGTATCAATTCCGCGAAGGCATGGAGGATCGTTGAGAAATATGGCTTGAGGATCTCCCACGGTCATATAGGCCTGGTTTGTTTCATGGCCATCTTCTTTGTAAATACGAATGACTTCGGCAATCTGCGGTTCAAGGTATTGACCGTATGTATAGTCCTCGCCGGGTTGTTTGGCAGACGTCATGAGGTAGGGGAGGTATTCTTCCAGATAACCATTCGCCACCGGATTGGGGATCCCAAGGCCAGGCGGGATATCCGGAAGAAGCGGGCGGACACCGGGGTATCTGATGTGAACAGTGACATGATCAAACTCAAGTCGTTTTTGTCCCTCGTAACTGCCCCGATCTATAACATATTCCCTGCCTGTCTCAAGAAGTCGGTAAATACACTGGAACCACGCATCAGGCAGATCGCGTGCTTCTAGAAATTCAAGTTTCATGGTTTTGATGCTCCGTTGTTTTTGGTGTGTAGCTGCCTGCCGGGCACAGAGAAACAAAAGTCATATTTATTTTTGCAGGGTAAGGCAATGCTTGTCAATTCAAAAGACTTTTTTCTTGACTTAGGATAAAATAATGACAGATGATTCTAAAGAATTTGCAGTAAGGGCTCGCGCAAACCTAACCTAAATCTGAGCGCCAATAATATGAAGTTATTTTTGCGCGAACCCTAAGCGCAGTGGCGAGGGGTGTCCTGTTTCAGCAAATGAGAAATGGACTATCCTGAACAAGTTTAGCGGGTAAATCCTGGTCGGCCGTGATGCCTGAATGGGTATCCTAAGCATATTTTGAATATGCCGGCGCCAGGGTCCGCTATTTTTTGTATTGAGATCTCATGCACATATACCTTGATGAGAGTGGAGACCTTGGTTTTACATTTGATCAACCGTTCCGAAAGGGCGGTTCAAGCCGTTATTTGACGATTTCCTTCCTCCTTACCCCAGTAGAATTATCACACCTTCCCAAGAGAGTTGTAAGAAAGCTTTACAACAAAAGAAAACAGTCGGCCGGTGTTGAGCTGAAAGGATCACATTTAACGCGTCATGAAAGGGTATATTTTGCCACTCAAACAGGGAAATTATTGGCCCAGCACCCTGAGATTAATGTTTTTTCCGTGACGATAAATAAGCGAACAATAAAGGACCCTGTTTACTGTGACTCCGGCAGGCTTTTTAATTATGTTAACCGGCTTATCCTGCTTGATAAAATCAAGGGGGAATCCAGCGTAACGTTTATCCCTGACAAACGGTCGATTAAAGCGAAAAACGGGAACCTCCTGGCAGATTATCTTCAGACAGCGCTCTGGTTTGAAGTTGATTCCAATACTGTCGTTGAGAACCGGCCCCAGGAAAGCCACAAGGCATTGAATCTCCAGTTCATTGATTGGGTTGGTCATATCATGTGGAAAAAATATGAAGATAACGAGATCGAGGCATATGATATTCTAAAAAGAAAGGTTGATTTGACACCGTGGTGGGAGACACTAGCCGGTCAATGGTGAGCGTTTGTGTTTGGGCTTCAAAAACCTGGTCCTCGGGGACCGTCGAAGATCCCGCTTTGCGGGAGTCAGGGTCAGTGGGCCATGCCGTGCTAAATAGGGCACTTTAGCTCACTTTTTGATGGCCTCGTAAAAAGTCGGGAAACACCCTCCTTCGTCATTCCGGCGGAAACCGGAATCCAGTTATATCAAATAGTTCCAGCTTGTCTGGACTCCGGTTTCCACCGGAGTGACGACTTTTTGCGGAATTGTCATCATTAAAGGCCGTTAGAATCCCCTGCCCCTGGCTGCTCCAAAATGGCCAGTTCCCTGATTGCCTGCGCTATTGTCTTAAGATCTTTTTCCTGGATGGTTCTCACATCCAGTAAAACCCTTTCCTTTTCCAGTCTTGTGATTACCGGAGGATCAAGTGCCCTCAACCACCGTTCCATGAATTGGGGAGACAGCTTCTTGGGGACCAGACAGAGCAAGCGGCTCGACAGTTCCAAAAGCGGCAGTGCACCCCCGCCTACTTTGGAGTTGCCGTCTGTAAGCTCAATGGAAAAATTTCCGGTTTTTAATTTCCCCACCAGCTTGAGAAGCCGCCCCGCTTTTTTTTCCAGTGAGCTGTAGGATTGACATATCATCTTCAGGGTGGGGATCTCTTTTACCGCGATCCATTCATCCCTGTACAATCTTAACGTTTCTTCAAGGGCCAGCAGGGTTAGTTTGTCAATCCTGAGGGCTCTGCAGAGCGGGTTCCTCTTGATTGCGTCTACCAGATCCTTTCGTCCCAGAATTATGCCGGCCTGAGGTCCGCCCAGCAACTTGTCTCCGCTAAAAGTGACCAGATCAGCGCCGTGGGCCAAGACCTCATGAACGGTAGGTTCCTTTATCAAACCATATTCTGACAAATCCACCAGGCATCCGCTGCCCAGATCCTCCATAACGGGGATCCCATATTGCTTACCAAGGGATGAAAGCTCAGCCATACTCACCTCTTCAGTGAAACCCACAATCTGGAAATTGCTCGTATGGACTTTCAGCAAAAGAGCCGTTTCAGGGCCGATAACCTCTTCATAATCCCGCAGGTGTGTTTTGTTTGTGGTTCCCACCTCCACCATTTTTGCACCACTTTTGCGCATGACATCGGGGATTCGAAAAGATCCTCCTATTTCAACCAGCTGGCCTCGGGAGACGACGACCTCCCGTCCTTTTGCCAGAGTCTCAAGGGCAATGAGAACAGCCGCTGCATTGTTATTTACCACCATGGCGGCCTCGGCGGAAGTCAATTCCTTCAGGATCCCTTCCACATGAGAATATCGGCTCCCCCTTTCCCCCTGATCCAGATCATATTCCAGATTGCTGTAACCGCCCGCAAGGGGCCTGAACTTCTTAAGAACCTTTTCAGGCAGGATCGATCGCCCCAGGTTGGTATGGATCACCACACCCGTGGCATTGATCACCGGTCTCAGACTCGGCCTGGATATCAGTTCCAGCCTCCTCACGATTCGGTTTGAAAGCGCGTCAATACTCAACTCAGATTTTTCTTCAACGTCTTCCCCTTTTTGAATTCGAGTTCGAAGTTTGTCAAGCACATGATTGACAGCCTTTAATATCAGGTCACGAGGATAAATAGCCGAGGCCTCCGACACTGTTGGGCTTAGTAACAAACGGTCTACCGCCGGTATTTTTTTGAACAAGGTCTGTTTTTCCTGGGCCATAACGCGGTATCCTCCTCTGAAAGGGAGAGCCATCAATTCATCGCACTGAACAATGCATAGATTCCATCTTTAGCACTGGCCAAATACGCCCTGATATCTTCCAGTTCTTTTTCAGACATGTTTAAGGTTGTTAAAGCTGCTTTACAAATCTCAGGGGGAAAGGGGTTCCCTCCCGCCCCCAGGCCAAGTTCCTGAGGCAGGACATCGGCTATTCGGAGCATGGCGACATCCCCGGCGACCGGGTTTTCCGGAAATTCTGATCGATGGTGAACTGCAATGGGAGCGCTGATCACGTCAGGGAATTTCCACCGGGTCAGCAGCATGCCCCCAACTTCACCATGGTCAAATCCGATAACGTTGCGTTCCGCCGCATAAAGCCCCTCATTTTCCTTGCGGTGTGCTTCTTCAAGGGCCCGCTGAAACAGCTCACTGAAAAATAAATCAAAAACAATCTTGCCTATATCGTGGAGGAGTCCAACAACAAAATAATGCTCATTTTTAGAATCTGCTCCAAATTTTTTCCCCAGTTCCCCCATCACCGTTGCTACAGCCAGACCGTGAATCCATAAATCTTTCGGGGAGAAATAAGGAGATTTTTTACCTGAAGGCAAGGTGTCAATTACTCCTATGGATAATGCCAGGGACCTTACCATGTTAAAGCCAAGCAGCGGTATGGCCCTTTCCAGGCTTGATATCTCCTGTGAAAAGCCGTAATAAGCCGAGTTGGCAACTTTTAAAATTTTTGACGTCAGTGCAGGGTCACGGGAAATAACATCTGCTATATGCATTGCACTGGTTTTTTCGTCTTCCATCAAACTCAAGAGCCTGGGGAGTACTGCAGGGAGAGTTGGAAGTTCGTCTATCTTCGAATAAATTTTTTCCTGAAGTTCATTCTTTTCCATATGCCTGACAGTATTTCTATTTCCCTAAAAAATTTAATAGGTTATGCTCGGCCATCCGCACTGTTTTCTGTCCTAAAGTGCCAAATATTATGGACAATGCCTCTTGTGTGTCAAGGGAAAACACTTCAGTTTGCCTTTCGATAGGTCAATAAGAATTAGAGGGTCCTGATTCTGTATCATATCCAGATAAAATTGAGATTTTAAGACTTCTGTGGTATCTTTGTAAATTAAAAAATTGTTATGATGGCCTCACCTGTTTTTCTTCACATTTTTTTCACTCAAGCGGACGGCCATAAATCATAAACTTTCCGACGTCATACTACCGAGGGCGCTATCCATGGCATTGCCGGTCGAACAAGTAAAAGCCCTGTTCTCGAGAATCAGGAGGGCGCTGGGAAAATCTTCCACTAAAGATATGATCATTGGTGAAGTCTTAAAGAAAAAGGGTCTTATCACCAAAGATCAACTGGAAACAGCGCTTAAAGTGCAGCAGGATAAACTTGTTCGACGAGGTCAGGTTGTCCGTCTTGGTCATATTATCGTTGAACTGGGCTATGCCTCAGAAGAAGAAGTCGTGAAGGCTATTAATGATCACTATCAGCTATCCGTAACATCTCTTTCGGACAATATCAAAGAACTTGTAATCAAGGTGCGAGGGACTTTCGTAGAGAGACTTCCTTCCCCCCATGTCCCAATCTGGCTCCAGTTTTCTATCGCCACAATACTTGTTATTCTGCTGACTACAATTGTAATAAATCTTGTCATCTTCAGTCGACAGAAGGAAAGACTTTACCGGCAGACTGTAAGAATCGGCATGGTAAGCCTGACATATTTCGCTGACAACGCTCGAATCCCTCTTCTTCAGGATGATATACTCCAGTTGAATATGTTGATAAAAAATGCAGCGTATCAGGAGGAACTTCTTTACGCTGTTATTGTGGACAACAGGCATATGATAAGGGCACACACGGATCACAATATGATAGGCAAGGCCTTTTCGAAAATTGACAATGTGAAAAAGATAAGCAGAAAAGGTGATGTAACGTATTTTAATTATGTCCTCCCGGACGGCAAACACGTCTTGAATCTTACTCAAGCGATAACATTTAAAGATAAACAGGTGGGTGAAGTTCATGTGGGTGTGTCTATTGATTTTATCGAACAATTGATAAGCAAAGAGAGATCAACGGTTGCCTTGATAGCCCTTGCCATAATATTCTTTGGTATAATAACAGCGATTTTGCTTGGAGTCCGTTTTTCCCGGCCCATATCAACGCTGCTCCAGGCTACTGAAGAATTTGGCAGAGGCAACTATCAGTATAAGGTGAGCTTAGGCCGCAATGACGAACTTGGAAATCTGGCAAAGGCTTTTAATCATCTGGGCGAAGAATTGTGGAAAAATTCATTAATACAGAAATCCTTTGGCAAATACGTAGGCTCGGAAGTTCTCGATATGATTGCAGCTGATCCGGAAAGGGTCTGGCTTAAAGGGCACAGAAATGAGGCGACAGTTTTTTTTGCCGACATAAGGGGGTTTACCCATTATGCTGATACAAAAGAACCGGAAGAGGTCGTGGAAGAGCTGAATGAATATTTTGAAATTGCCACCAAAGCCATCATACAGTTCGGTGGATATGTTGACAAGTTCATCGGTGATGCCATTTTGGGTGTTTTTGGCGTACCGGTTTATCGCCAGGACCATATTGAAAGGGCGGTCAGGGCCGCAATCTATTTGCAGCACAAGTTGGGCAAGGGCGGCAGTGATGGGAACCCACTTCTCGGGTCAATAGGCATCGGCATTGATTCAGGGATCATTGTTTCGGGAAATATCGGTTCTCAGGTCAAGATGGAATATACGGTGATAGGTGACTGTGTGAATATGGCTTCACGCCTGAACGGACTGGCCGGCCCGGGGGAAATCATTATTAGCGGCAGTGTTCGAGAAAATCTCAGTGGCATGATTGCCTTGGAGGAACTTCCTCCTCAGGAAATAAAGGGCAAGACAGGGCCTGTTAAGATATTCAAGGTGCTGGGCACAGAATAGGATGAACCCTTTAGTTGCATAAAAAACATGGCAACGTTGGCTAAAAACCTATTACTGCAGAGCTGTGGAAGTTATTTTCACCAATGAACACGAGATTAATCGTTTTGTTTCCCAGAATATTTCCCAGCTACAGGATAAAGCTCATTATCCGGTGCTTTTTCCTGTCATGTCTTCTTGGCTTGAATGCTTGCGCCACTGTTCCCCGAGAGCGTGTTTTTGATGACTTCGTCATCGTCAAAGCGGAAGCTGTGGATGATTTTTCTTCCCTGGCAGCCAACTATTTGAATAACCCGGAAAAAGCGTGGCAAATTGCTGAATTCAACAATATCGCTTCAGTGAAGCCCGGTCAGGAACTGGTAATTCCCCTGAGCCCTTTTAACCGGGGCGGGCTGAAAGCGGATGGCTGTCAGACAGTCCCAATCCTTACCTATTATGGTTTTTCCAGGAATAAAACAGGTGAATTGATTGTTTCTGAAGGGGCCTTTAATGAGCAAATGAAATATCTCAAGGAAAACGGCTATGACGTAATTACTTTGGACCAGTTGTTGGACTTTCTTGATTTCAAAAGCCAGATTCCGAAGAAAAGCGTTGTGATTACTTTTGATGACGGCTGGCGCTCTCTTTATGATATCGCGTTTCCTGTCTTAAAACGCAATGGTTTCCCTGCCACTCTTTTTATCTACACGGATTTCATTGGCGGCACAAAGGCTTTGTCATGGGAACAGGTAGACGAACTGGCAAAAAACGGGTTTGATGTACAATCCAAAACCATGACACATCGCGATCTGACAAAACTGAATAAAGGAGAATCATTCAAGGAATATTTCAAGACCGTGCAAAGGGAGCTTTCCCAGTCAAAAAAGATAATCGAAAAACAGCTGGGCCGGAAATGCAAGTATATGGCATACCCTTATGGGGTAACCAACAATCTCGCAACTGCACTAGTAAAAAAAGAGGGATACCGTGCGGCATTTACAATAAAACGCGGGAGCAATCCCTTTTATGTCGACAATTACCGGATTAATCGTTCCGTCATTCACGGCAGTGATAACATGGAGCAATTTAAGGACAATCTGTCTGTATTCAGTAGAAGCGAACTAAGATGAAAGAATTACTGCCAAGTATCTTTTTACTTTGTATTGTCATGAATCTTTCGGGGTGTGCCGGATTGTTCAAGGAGCATCGTGCGGATCTCACTTTGTCTGAACGTTGCCGGGCAGGAGCGTTGGAATGTGAAAAAACCGGGGAATTGCATAAGGCGCTTCTTTATTGGAAAATAATTA
>JAFDJF010000046.1 GCA_019307645.1 Deltaproteobacteria bacterium | reverse complement strand
CGGGCTGTGGGGAAAAAAATCAAGATCAAAATGATCGTCCCCGTGAAGGGTCGCCGTCGCTTTACCGGATATTTGAGGAAGTTCGAGGAAAGCACTATATATATTGAGGTGGACAACAATTTGATTGCTTTGCCCAGGCAAGACGTGGAAAAGGCCAATGTAGTCTATGAATTTGATAGTTAGATGGACCCGAGTTCATAATCTCTAACGTATTTCGAGCCTGTGACTTTAACGGACAGGTCGCAATCTTTAACTTTTTGCGGAGTAGATGACATGATTTCAGATTTATCCAGGATGGTTGACCAGGTAAGCCGAGAAAAAGGTGTCGGGCGAGAGGTGTTGCTTGGCGCTCTTGAAGAAGCTGTAAAGGCTGCGGCCAGGAAGAAATACGGTCCGGACTATGATCTGGAGGTCAGTTACAATGAAGAACTCGGGGAGATTGAGGTCTTTGAATTCAAGGAAGTGGTTGAAAAGGTGACCACGGAGCACCTTGAGGTATCCCTGGAGGAAGGAAAAAAAATGGACCCTGACGTTGAAGTGGGGGACAGCCTCGGTATGAAGATGGATACTGACGCATTCGGAAGGATTGCGGCTCAGTCTGCCAAACAGGTTATAATGCAGCGTTTAAAAGAGGCGGAACGGGATATTGTTTATGATGACTTCAAGGATAGACAGGGAGAGATCATAAACGGGATCGTGCAACGATTTGACAGGCGCTCTATTATCGTCAATCTTGGCAGGACGGAAGGAGAGTTGCCTGTCAGGGAACAGATTCCAAGGGAGTCTTACAAGCAGGGAGATCGCATCAGGGCTTACATCTTTGACATAAAACATTTCAGCCGTGGTCCTCAGGTCATCCTTTCCCGAACTCACCCGAATCTGGTGTCGAGTCTTTTTGAAAATGAGGTCCCTGAGATTAGTGAGGGCATTGTTCAGATTGTACAGGTTGCGAGAGATCCGGGCGGACGAAGTAAGATCGCAGTCGCTTCAAAGGACGCTGATGTTGATCCTGTGGGCGCGTGCGTGGGCATGAAGGGTTCCAGAGTGCAGGCAGTGGTACAGGAATTGCGCGGTGAAAAGATAGATATTATCACCTGGGATCCTGATGCAGCAAAATTCATATGTAATGCCCTAGCTCCTGCGGACGTTATAAGGGTAATTGTAGATGAAGATAACCACTCCATGGAAGTGGTGGTCCCTGATGATCAGCTTCCTCTTGCCATCGGCAAAAGGGGACAGAATGTAAGGCTTGCATCCAGGCTTACCGGATGGCGGCTGGATGTGTCCGGAGAAACAGACTATAACAAGGCCCTCAAAGATGGTTATCAGTCATTGCTGGATTTGCCTGGAGTGGGGGCAAAACGTGCTACGGATCTCTGTGATGAAGGATTCAGGTCTGTTGAAGATATTGCAGGCGCCACTGTTGAAGACCTGATTTCCGTTCAGGGAATGGGAAATGAAAGAGCCCAGAAACTCATTGATGACGCCATCACCTACGTTAACAGAAAAGGTGCTGAATCAGAGGTTGAGGAGACCCGCGCCGACGAGGATGAGTCTGTGAGCGAAGATTTGAGCGATGAAGGAGAATAAGGGCCATGTGCCCGTAAGGACGTGCATATCGTGCGGGACAAAACGGGGCAAGAAGGAATTGATCCGGCTGATTTTAGATTCTCACGGGCTTTTGGTCCGGGATGATGGAAAAGGGCAGGGCAGGGGCGCCTATGTATGTCCTGACAGGTCCTGCTGGGAAAACCTGAAGAAAGGTAAGCGTATCAGCAGGGCTTTCAGAAAAGAAGGCCCTTTGGCCTTCCATCCGGACCTTCGGTTTGAATGAGAAATCCGCACCGGTATCAAGTACGATGCCTTCTGTTATCGTTTTGATTTGGAGGCATTATTCCCGTACTCGGAGGAGCTTGAATAGGAATGACGAACGTGTCTGTTTTCGGGGGAATGTATGGCTAAAGTCAGAGTCTATGAATTGGCTAAAGAACTGAATATGGAGAGCAAGAAGCTTGTCGAAAAGCTTCAATCCAGTGGTATGAATATTAAAAACTATATGAGTACGCTGGATGAAGATACTGCCGGAAGGGCAAGAGAGATTGCTTCTGGAGTGGTATCAGAAGTTATCGAAGAAAAAAGGATAAAGCCTACAATTATCCGTCGGCGGAAGAAGATAAAAGTAAAAAGCGAAGCGCCGGAGGTAAAGGAAAAGGAGGAACCCGAAGAGAAGAAGGAAGAGGTTCCTGAACCTGAACTGTCCCCCGAAGAAATCAAAGAAAAAGAAGCCGCAGTTGTACAAGTCGAGGCCCAAAAGGAGGTCAAGAAAAAGGCAAAACCCAAAAAGGGGGTTCCGGCTAAAAAATCTGAACCACCGGCCAAAAAAGAAGAGGCGGAGGCTGAAGAAAAGCCAAAACCCAGGAAGGCGAAAAAGAAAAAGGTTGAAAAACCCGCAAAGATCATAAAACCCGCCGTTAAGGTTGTTCCAAAAGAGCCCCCGGAAAAACCCCATAAAGAAAAGCCTGTGAAACCTTCGACCCGGAAGGGCGCTGCCGCAAAAATCAGGCCTGAGGAACCGTTAGAGATCGCGAAGAAAGTAACCGAGGAGGCAAAAGAACAGAAACCTGCCAAGAAGAAAAAGGGCTGGAAGAAGGGTGCAGATAGAGAACCGGAAAAGAAAGGCGTCTACCGCCGTCGAAAAAAAGAGGTGTATGAAAGGGCCGATCTGTACGAAGGCCGGGGGGTTGGGCGTAAGAGAAAGAAGGGCGGAAAAAGGGCGAAAGCAGACACCCAAAAAGGCAAACAGACCGAGATAACTGTTCCCAAGGCTATCAAGAGGAGGATTAAGGTACCGGAATTTGTCACGGTCGCGGATCTGGCCAAGGCCATGGGAATCAAGGCAGCGGAGATGATCAAGAATCTTATGGGCTTGGGTCAGATGGTCAACATCAACCAACTCATAGAGTTTGAGACAGCCTCTGTTGTTGCGGATGAATTTGGATACGAACTGGATCTGGATACGTTCGAGGAAGTGGAGCTCATTGCCGAGACCGAAGACAGACCGGAAGACCTGAAAGCGAGGCCGCCGGTAGTCACTATTATGGGTCATGTGGATCACGGAAAGACTCTATTGCTCGACTATATTCGGAAATCTAACATAATCGGAGGAGAAGCGGGCGGGATTACACAACATATCGGCGCGTATTATGTTGAAACTGAGGGTGGGGATATCGTGTTCCTTGATACTCCCGGGCATGAGGCTTTCACTGCCATGCGGGCAAGGGGTGCGGAAGTTACGGACATTATTGTCCTGGTTGTTGCTGCTGATGATGGTGTAATGCCTCAGACAAGGGAGTCGATTGATCATGCCCGTGCGGCCGATATCCCTATTTTGGTGGCGATTAACAAGATTGATAAGCCGGATTCCAACGCGGAAAAGGTGAAAAGGGATCTAGCCGCCTTCAGCGTTGCTGCAGAAGACTGGGGAGGCGAGACACTTTTTGCTCAAGTTTCGGCCAAAACAGGCCAGGGTATCGATGAACTGCTAGGCCTCATTTTACTGCAGGCCGAGATGCTGGAATTAAAGGCCAATCCGAATAAATCAGCAAAGGGGACGGTCATTGAGGCAAAGCTGGACAAGAGCAAAGGGTCTGTGGCTACCGTTTTGGTTAAGAACGGGACCTTGCGTCCAGGGGAACAGTTTATCTGCGGAGATCATTACGGCAGAGTAAGGGCTATGAATAATCATCGTGGCGAGACGATGAAAACGGCAGGTCCCTCTATGCCTGTGGAAATATACGGCATATCCGGTGTTCCCATGGCAGGAGATAAATTTATCGTTGTTCAGAATGAAAAGACTGCCAAACAAATTGCTGAACACCGCAAAAGAGTGACCAAGGAAAAGGAAGTCGGTAAGAAGGGTGTCGTAAGCCTTGATGCCCTTTTTGAGAGGATAAAAGAAGGCGAGGTGAAAGATCTCAATATTATTCTCAAAACAGACGTGCAGGGTTCCTTAGAAGCCCTGGGTGATTTGCTGATTAAGCAAAGCACTGATGAAGTCAAACTGAAGATAATTCACATGGCAACGGGTACAATTACTGAGTCGGATGTGATGCTCGCTTCTGCCTCCAGCGCGATTATCATCGGTTTTAATGTCCGGGCAAATCCCCGTGTTACTGAATTAGCAAAAAATGAAAAGATCGATATTCGATACTATGACGTCATTTACAATGCGGTCAAGGACATCCGGGCGGCTATGACAGGCCTCCTGGAACCTGTTTTTGAGGAACATATTATTGGTCGTGCGTATATCAAAGAGATATTTCACGTCCCCAGAGTGGGCGTTGTTTCCGGGTGCCAGGTTTCAGACGGCCATGTGGAAAGAAATGCCAATTTAAGACTGTTGCGTGACGGTGTCGTCGTATTTGACGGGAAAATCGCCTCTCTCAGGCGCTTCAAAGAAGATGTGAAAGAAGTTCAGTCAGGATATGAATGTGGTATCGGCCTGGAAAATTATAATGACGTCAAACCGGGTGACGTATTTGAAGTTTATCAGATGGAGGAGGTGGAAGCGCACCTGTAACGATGGTAGTGGGCACACTGAAAATAGAGTTTTATTTGGCCGGAAATAGATCTCTTAAAGGGAAGAGAAAGGTTGTCCGGAGCATGGTGGACAGAGTGAAGTCCAGGTTTAATATGTCCATTGCCGAAGTCGGCTCCAATGACAAATGGCAGAAGATTGAGTTGGGGATCAGTGCAGTTGGAAATGACAGAAGACATATTGATTCTTCTCTGAATCATGTCCTGGGGTTCCTTGATGCGCTCTGCCTTGCAGAGATCGTGAATACCGAGGTTGAGATTATTAACCTATGACGATTAATTCCGGGGACAGACATGTTAGCTGGCAAGCGAGCAGTGAGAGTCGGTGACCAGATCCAGAAGGAAATTTCTTATCTCCTTCTGGAAAGAGTGAAAGATCCCAGGGTAAGGGGTGTTACGGTAACCGGGATCAACCTCAGCAATGATCTCAAACGAGCCAGGGTTTTTTTCAGTGTGATTGGCGAACAGGATCACATCAAAAGGGCTCAAGCCGGGTTGGACAGTGCCAAAGGCTTCATTAAGAGAGAGATCGGATCGCGAATGTCACTGAGGTATACACCGGAAATCATTTTTATGTATGATCCATCACTCGAAAGCGGCAGCCACATGGAAAGCGTTTTCGAGGAGTTGAAATATAATGAATCAGAAAATGACGCTGAATAGAATCGCCACTGTTCTAAGGGAAAAAAAGAGTTTTTTGCTCATGACCCACAAGGATCCCGATGCCGATGGCATTGGTTCTATGCTTGCCCTTGGACAGGCGCTTCTTAACGCAGAAAAAACGGTTGTTCTTTTAACTGAAAAACCGGTTTATCCTCCTGTCAGTTTTTTAATAGGGTGTGACAAAATAGTCCATGCTACAGATTCTGAAAAGGACTTTGAAGCCGTCGTCGTCCTTGATTGCGGCGATGTGGACAGGGTTGGCGCCCCACGGGACTGTTTTGAAGGCCACAGACCGCTGATAAATATCGACCACCACGAAACCCATAAATTTTTCGGGGACTTGAATCTGGTTGATCCAAAAAGTTCATCAACGGGTGAACTGGTTTATCGCGTAATAAAGAAGGCCGGGCTTCCCATAGATTTCCATGTGGCGGAGAATATATTTGCTGCCATCCAGGCTGACACGGGTTCTTTCCGCTATGAGAACACAACCCCGGAATCTTTTAAAATTGCAGCGGAGCTGATGACGTATGGTGTCGTGCCTCGTCAGGTATCTCTGAAACTGATGGATAAATACAGCCTGTCCCGGATGAGACTGCTTGAAATGGCACTTGGGGCGGTCGAGTTCTTTCACGAGGGAAGGGTCGGTATGGTGACACTTTCCTCAGAGATGTTTGAAAGGGCCCAGGCACGTCGGGAGGACAGTGAAAGATTTGTGGATTATCTAAGGTTTGTTTCGGGCGTTGAACTGGCCGTCTTGATTCGTGAGACAGATAAAAATATCTACAAATTCAGCATGCGTTCAAATAACAAGGTAAATGTGGCCCAGTTGGCATCCATGTTCGGAGGCGGTGGCCATGTCCAGGCCGCCGGGTTTGAGTGTCACGATCCCTTTGAAACCCTGAAAAATGATTTTCTGAACAAAGCAGGAAGACTTTTGGGTGACATATCAAACTGACGGGATACTTTTAGTTGACAAAAATGAGGGTGAAACCTCTTATGATGTCGTCAGGAAGGTCAAGTCCGCCCTTAAGATTAAAAAGGTCGGGCATGCCGGAACCCTTGACCCATTTGCAACCGGATTGTTGATTATTCTCTTGGGGCGGGGAACCAAACTTTCACCTTTTATTATGTCCGAAAACAAGGTTTACCTGGCCACCATGAGGCTGGGAATTGAAACGGATACATTGGATTCCACCGGTCGGGTAGTCCGAAAAAGTGTCGTACCCGACTTGAATTTGAAACATATCCGGGAAAAGGCCGAGTATTTTGTTGGAGATATCGAGCAGATACCACCGCTTTACTCGGCAGTCAAATATAGAGGAACACGGGCGTATAAGCTGGCGCGAAGGGGCCAGGAGTTTGTCCTCAAGAAAAGAACGGTCACGATATTTTCTCTCAGGATTCTCTCTGTTGACCTCCCGGATGTGACGCTGGAGGTCAAGTGTTCCAGCGGGACATATATCAGGAGTCTTGCCGCTGACCTGGGAGAAAAACTGGGGTCTGGCGGTCATCTCAAATCTTTGAGAAGATTGGCCTGCGGTTCATTTTATACAAAGGATGCCCTTTGCTCCAAAGAGTTTTTGACCGGAAATAACAGCCGTTTGCTGCGGGATAAAGTGATTCCTTTGAGAGCGGCGCTTCCGGATATGCGGGAAATAATGGTTGAGCACGACATTGCTGAAAAGATAAGGCATGGTTACCAACCGGCTCTCGAAGGTCTTGCTGACGGCCTGGTCCTTGCCGGCTGTGAAGGGACCCATTTAAAGCTTGTTTCAAACAGGGAACTTGTGGCCGTCATGAAAGTAACTAAATGCGGGAGGGGTGGCCATGGCAGATTAGATATAGCGAGAGTATTTTCTTGAGGGTAGTCACCATGGGTTTCAGGATTGGAATCAGATTGATTTGAACAAGAAATCATAGGAGGTAAAAAGTGGTTTTAACAGCCGAATCAAAGAAGGAAATCATTGAACGGTACAAGCTTAGTGAAAATGATACCGGTTCATCAGAGGTTCAGATAGCATTGCTCAGCAGTCGGATCAAATATCTCACTGAGCATTTCAATGTACACAAAAAAGATCATCACTCACGTCGAGGTCTGTTAAAGCTTGTCGGTCAAAGAAGGCGGCTTTTAAAATATTTAAAGAACAAAGATGTGGAGAGGTATCGAAAGATCATCAAAGAGCTCGGAATTCGTAAGTAGAACGGGGAGACATTTTCTGATTGCTGACTGCCGACATAAGTGCAGAATTTCCCGTCAATAACCATAAATAAGCGTCTGCCACGGAAGACTGTTTTAGTATTGGATAAGAAATATGACTACATAGTACAAATTCGTGGCGGCATTTTAGAAAAACACACAATTTTAACATGAAAGGATAGATAAGATAATGATTAAAAATTGTTCAATGGAAATTAACGGTCAGATCCTGAATGTGGAGACAGGCCGCATAGCCAGGCAGGCAAGTGGCTCTGTAATCGTAACTTTTGGAGAAACGGTCGTGCTGGTAACTGCTGTCGGCACGGATGAAGTTCGGGAGGGGATAGATTTTTTGCCTCTAACCGTTGAATATCAGGAGATGTCCTATGCGGGTGGCCGGATTCCCGGGAATTTTTTTCGTAGAGATATGGGAAGGCCCGGTGAGAAGGAGACGCTGACCGCCCGCTTGATTGACAGGCCCCTGAGGCCGCTTTTTCCTGATAATTACCATTATGAGACACAGGTAATTGCGACTGTTCTCTCTACGGACAAGGAAAATGAGGCCGATGTTCTGGCTCTTCTTGGCGCATCTGCCGCTCTTGAGGTGTCGGATATACCTTTTTTAGGGCCCATTGCCGGGGTCCGGGTTGGAAGGGTGGACGGCAAATTCATAACCAATCCGGGTGTCAGTCAACTGGCAGAAAGTGACATCAATCTGATTGTCGCATGTAACCGTTCAGGTATTGTGATGGTGGAGTCAGGAAGTGAATTCGTCTCCGAATCGGATATGATCGAGGCAATTTTTTATGGGCAGGAGGCCATACAGCCCATGCTGGACATGCAGGAAGAGCTGAAAAGGGAAGCCGGAAAGCCGAAAAGGGTTATCACGCCGACGCCAGTTGATGAAAACATGCTGAAGAAAATTTCTGACATTGGCACCCCCCTGCTCAGTGAGGTTATTACTACACCGGACAAATTGCTGCGACAGCAGAAAAGTAAGCAAGTTCGTAATACCATTGTGGACGCGCTGTCTGACGAATATGAAGAAAAGAAGAGGGAGATCAAGGAAGGGGTGCACGATCTCGAAAAAAAGATGGTCCGAGAGATGATTCTGAATGAAGGGAAACGGATTGACGGACGTTCTTTTACAGAGGTCAGAGCCATAGAATGCCTTGTGGGTATTTTGCCGCGTGTTCACGGTTCTGCTCTTTTTACCCGTGGAGAGACCCAGGCAATGGTTTTAACCACGCTGGGGACTGAGCGTGACGAACAGAGAATGGAATCCATCTACGGTGATCACTTCAGGTCATTCATCCTCCACTACAATTTTCCTCCTTACAGCGTGGGTGAGGCCAAAAGGCTCGGTGGTCCCGGGCGCAGAGAGATCGGTCACGGGGCACTTGCCAG
>JAFDJF010000495.1 GCA_019307645.1 Deltaproteobacteria bacterium | reverse complement strand
TCCGGGAAAAGCTTCTTCAACGTTCTCTCTCTCCCTTGCCATAAAGATCGTGGCATTTGCAAAAGAGACTTCCTTGTCGATCCTGTGGTGCATCACTTTCATCCCGCGTGTGAACCTCCCGGAACAGATCCTGACAAATGCGATCCGGTCCCGGTGTGCGGGATTCATGTTTGCCTGAATTTTAAAAGCAAAGCCTGAAAACGGTTTTTCATAAGGCGAGACATTACGTGAGGTAGCAGGCCTAACGCCCGGGGGAGGTGCCATCTCCACAAAAGCATCGAGCATCTCTTTCACACCGAAATTATTAATCGCGCTTCCGAAGAAGACCGGTGTCTGATTTCCCCTCAGGTAATGTTCAAGTTCAAATGGGTTGGCCGCCCCCTCAAGTAATTCAATGTCACCACGAAGTTCATCGGCCTGGCCCTCAAGATACTCATCCAGTCTGGAATCAGACAGGTCTTTTATAACAATGCCGTTCCTTACTGCTGTGTCCTGCCCGGGAGTAAACAGGTAAAGCTCATGATGATACAGATTGTAGATCCCTTTAAACCGCTTTCCCATACCAATGGGCCAGGAGAGGGGCGTGCATTCAATCTGAAGTTTATCCTCGATATCATCAAGAATATCAAGCGGTCCCATCCCTTCACGGTCAAGTTTGTTTATAAATGTAATTATAGGGGTATTCCTCATCCGGCAGACTTCCATCAGTTTTTCCGTCTGGGGTTCGACCCCTTTAGCGCTGTCAATTATCATCAGTGCGCTGTCAACAGCCGTAAGGACCCTGTAGGTGTCCTCTGAAAAGTCTTGATGCCCCGGAGTATCCAGCAGGTTAATTTCAAATTCCCTGTATCTGAACTTCATTACAGATGTTGTGATTGATATCCCGCGTTCCTTTTCAATTTCCATCCAGTCGCTCACGGCATGCCTGCCTGCTTTTCGAGCTTTGACAGCCCCGGCCTGCTGGATCGCGCCGCCGAAAAGGAGGAGCTTTTCAGTCAACGTGGTTTTCCCCGCATCCGGATGACTGATGATCCCGAATGTCCGTCGTTTATCAACTTCTTTTCGATTATACTGAAAATGATGATGGAAACGTAAATTTCTGTCGCACATAACAAAGTTAATTCTTTCTTTAATGAATGCCGCAAATGCGGACAAATTAAAAATCCCGAAGGGTTTTACATTTTGGAAATTGAAGATTCCCCGCAGCAAGCTACGGGGAATCTTCAAATCCTTAAAATAGCATGTGCTATTCCCGTTGTCACTATGACGGTTGCACCGTCGGTTTCAAAATCGCTCAGGCCTTGCGCTGAACCAAAATCTACCATTTCCGGATAGACAATAGGTATAATAATGACACCTTCTATCCTCCGGATTCGGATAATGCATTTGCAATGGCGCTAAAAGCCCTGGTGTTCAAATCATGGGTAGCCTTGTTACTCGCAACAGGATTTGATGACAGCTTCACAATGACCATTTCCGAACCCGGATTGATATGTAATGTCTGGCCGTGCACTCCCCATGCCTCATAAGCCCCATTATCATTGTGGGTAATCCACCACTGGTTATGGTAGGAATATCCCTTTCTGGCCGTATTTCCTTTCTTAAACTTTTCCCGGTCAGCGCCTTTGCGGATCTCTTTGATTATTTCCCCGGCGATGATTTGTCGACCATTGTACTTGCCCCCTAAGCGAAGCATTTCACAGGCCCGTGCCAGGTCCCTGAGCGTCGCGTTCAGGCCGGCCCCCATTAGTTCTGCCCCAAACATATCGACCCAAACATAAGCGTCTTCCTCAGCGCCCATGGGCTGCCAGATACGCTCCGACATCAGTTCCGCAAATCTCTTTCCCGTAACACGACGCAGAATCCACCCTATCACCTCGGAATTAACCGTCCGGTACATAAATCCATCGCCGTGTTCACCCTTTTTCTTCAATGTCTTAAGAAAATCCGTCACTCCCTTTGGGCCCGTGTAGTCGGCGGGAAGAGGCACCATGCCGCACGCGTAAGCGTACCCGAATATATCGGAGGTAGGATCGTTATAGACCTCCGTGAAAGCCACTGCAGTGGTCATATCCAGGGTCTGCTGAACGGTTGCATCTCCCCAGGCCGTATGAATGAGTTCGGGTACATATTGGGATACCAGCACGTTGGGATCCAGTTTGCCTTCATATATCAATTGGGTGGCCAGAAGTCCGGTAAACGATTTGGTTACCGAGAACATAAGGTGAGGCAGTTCAGATCGCATGGTGTGGTAGTAACGTTCATAAACGATTTTCCCCTGGTGCAATACCATCATGGCGTCGGTAAAGGTGTTTTTCTGCCATTGGTCGATGGTGGTCATACCGCCTTTATCGTCTTCAAATTCAATCTTCCCAAGATCTTTAACCGCAATTTCTAAAACCGATGGATCCCCTCGCCCGCGCCAGATATTGCTTGTGGGCCTGAATTCACGCAAATGATGAAAAGTCCATCGGCTATTGGGAAAATTAAAAAAATCAGCCGCGGTAATCTGCTTGTCAGGTGGAACCGGGAATCCCTGCATGAGTTTAAGGGAAGCCGGATCTGTGCCCTCGGGCATAGGCTTTTCGGGCTGGGCATACGCCGGTGGATAAAAGAAGAACAGGGTAACGAAAAAAATTACATATGCCAGGGGTTTCATTATACGTTTCACCGTCAATTCCTTTTTTTAAGTTTGATAAACCCTAACGTTGCAAAAGTCGAGGGGGCTGCAGATCCAAGGCGTCAAGGCCGCAGCTGTTGTAATTTACCGCAAGCCCTTAACAACGCTGGAGATGCAGCCCCCTCGACTTTCCCGTAGGGTAAATAACATGGCTGCTTTTCACTGATTTCAGGATGCCATCAATATTTCATTCCAGCAGAACAGTTAAAAAAGGTTCAATGGCTTGTAATAATTGCTTTTAAACCCATTTTGTCATCTTCTTTATGCAACTATAGGATAAACGTTATGAGTGCTTACATGCATCTTGACAATACGTTTGCAAGCCATTTCGAAGAGCTGATGTTATTTTACAAACACTTTTGTTCCAGACCGAAGCCGACCCTCGCCGCTGGCAACAACTTTTTCGCCTTCGCTTAGGCCTTCTATGACTACAGCGTATTGATCACCAATAACACCTGTCTTGATTGTCCGCTTGACGGCTCTGTCACCGTTAACCAAAAAAACATAGAAGGTTCCACTTCCAGGGAGGCGCCGCAGAACATCGCGGGAGACAGCAAGGGACCTCCTCTTTGCTGCTGAAAGCCAAACTCTTGCAAACATTCCGTCCACTAATTTTTCATCGGGATTCGGCACTTCGACTCTGACTCTGAAAGTACGTGTCATACGATCTACCATCGGATTGACAAGCACCACCTTACCGGAAAACCGCTGCCCTTTAAATGCATCCACCTCGATTACAGCATTTGTCTCTGTTGTGATTCGGGTAAGGTCTGACTCCGGAAGATCAACATCCGCTTTTAGCATAGATGGGTCTATGATACGCAGCAGCGGCGCTCCGGGAGCTACGAATTGCCCTATTTCCACGTTTCTTTCCACAACAATGCCTGACATGGGGGAACGGGTTTCCGTATCCTTTAGATGCTGTCTTGTCATCTGGAGGGCAGCCAAGGCTTGGTTGCGTTGACCCTTGGCTGCGGCCAGTACGTCTCGAGAAGCTTTATAGGCCGCCTCTGCCTCGTCAAAATGCCGCTGTGAAATGACCTTCTCTGCCAGCAGATGGGATGCTCGCAGGAATTCTTTTTCCGCATGTTCGAATTGGACCTTTGCTTGTGAAACTGCAGATTTTACAGCGGCAAGTGCTGCGGTTGCTTGTTTGACAGCAAGGTCAAAATTTGTGCCATCGATTTGGATGACTACCTGACTTTCTCTGACGTGTTCACCAATATCTACCAGAACTGCTTCCACAGTTCCTGCAACCTTTGGACTTAGAAGGCCCACTTCGTACGCCTTGAGAGTACCGACGGTGCGGATTTCATCCTGGAAATCGTGTAGAATTACAGACGAAACTGTCACAGGAATAGCCACTTCACGCTCAGTCCGGCCTGAATTGATGGGTTCCCGCTCCTGCTTCTTAACGCTTTGAAAAACAAGGAATGCCGCCAGGACGAGTACAACGGCAATCGAACAATATGTCACGATTTGTTTCATTCGGATAACGCTCCTTTAAAAGCTGTCGCTACGGATTCTTCATATAACCTAAACCCTTTCCTCTTCTCCCTCTCTGTGCCTATGAACAAGGAAATATACAAGGGGCACCAAGACCAGCGTTACAATCCCACTGACCGAGAGTCCTCCGATCACCGTGATGCCAAGTGCGCTCCATATTTCAGATCCTTCTCCTCTGGAAAGGGCCAGGGGTACCATGCCGAATATGGTAGTCAGACTTGTCATAAGCACAGGCCTCAGACGCGTCTTTCCTCCT
>JAFDJF010000494.1 GCA_019307645.1 Deltaproteobacteria bacterium | reverse complement strand
ATGCTTGTGTGTCAAGTCTGTAACTTCTCAATAAATTTAGGTTCGGGCCGTGGGGGGGGCTCTTTTTTGAAGCCTGCATCACCAATGACGGCTGCCATTATGTCCGCCAAGCCTGGAGTTCAAGCAACGTAAAGGCAGAAAAGGCGAACTTGGAGCGTAAAACGAGCCTTCTAGGTCCCTGATAACGAATTGCGTAGCAAGCTGCCGTCATTCCAGAATGACTCACAAATATGCAGGCTTCAAAAAAGAGACCCCCACGGCCCGAACTGACCCGGATTTCTTGAAAAGTTACTCAAGTCTGGAGATTTATTGCGTCCTGGAAAACCTGGGATTCCGAGCCGGGATATTTATTTTTAGACTTTGTGTGCAAAGCAGTTTAGCATATCAAAGAAGCGGATGAACAGGGTGTTTGTCTAAAGAACAGAGCCCTTCCTTCATCGCTTTTAACCGTGAACCTTATAACCTGAGTATTTGCACACAATCTATAGCAACTTTTTAAGCCTATGACAAAGTACAAAACACCGGACGAAAAAGAGATTCAGAGAATCAACCAGCTCCAGCGGGACTTTTTTAGTGATTTTGTTCACCTGTTTGATCCTCCCCTGCCTGAAGGCGTTCCGGAACGCCTGGACAGAATCGTGGCATCTGCTGATATAGTTAAGGGAGATGTGGTCCTGGACCTGGGAACCGGAACCGGGATTCTGGTTCCCATAATTCAGGAGTATGATCCTGAAAAGATTTTCGCATGTGATCTTTCTGATGCCATGCTGGCCCGGCTGAAAGAACAGTATGCATATGCACAGACCTTACTGGCCGACGCAAGGGACCTTACCCTGCCGGATGGAAGCATTGACGTGATTTTTGTGAATGCCTGTTATCCCAATATAGTGGATAAAAGAGCCACTTTTGCCAATATCAGCCGAATGATGAAGCAGGGAGGCCGGATGGTCATCAGTCACCCCATGGGGAAATCATTTATCGATTTACTAAAAGACAGGGCCCCTTTTCCGCTGGATGACTTTCCGGGTAAAAGCAGGGCAGGAAAGCTACTGAGGCCTTTTGGGTTTGAAATAGGGGGATTTGTTGATGAGCCCAAACTTTATATTATGAAAGCCATAAGACAGTAGCGATACCAGTAGACCCACCAAGAGGCTGTGTTATAATACTTTTTACGAGACCATCAATTATTTGTTAAAGTTCCCAGTGCGTGTGCCGATATAAAAAGTAACAAGGATACCCCCTGGAAGTACCCCCTTATCCGCCCCTGAAATTTTGGCACCCCTCCAGTTTTCAGGGGCTTTTTTTTAGCCAAAAACACAAAGACCCGCAGATAAAATTATAATCTGCGGGTCTTTCCTGGTTTATCTGAGAATTAATAACCCGACAAGAACACTTGAGTTACGTTGATGGTTAACCTTCCGACATACACTACTATTCGCATCCCGGGATGTTTTTGGTCTTTCTGATGCAAATCACTTTCTCTTTTAGTACGAAATAATGACCAGCATAAACGATGTGTTTATGTTTAGACCCGGGATGTCTCAAATAAGTGCCGATCCAGCTTCCTGTAATTTTTGACCTTTGTGAGGGCTTAAGGCTATCGCATGGTTTGATTTTTGAGGAAATAAGCCGGTCGCCACTTATTGTCTTTTTACGCAAGCCCTTAATTTCAAAATAAGCAGTGAGAATAGAAATTCAAGTACTGTGTCTGTTTTTGTTTTGAAAGGAAACCGAACAGGGCAGGGCTTTTAGTGGATTCGGAAAGCATATCCCGTACTATCTTCAATTAGAACAGGAAATGAATCCCCGCTGATCCTCGGGAATTGGATTCTTTTCTGAAAGAAATGCTTTAGGGCTCGCGTTCCCTGTTTTTAGGCCCGAAAATATTGTTTTAAAAATTCCGTTCCTGGCGGATTTTTTCATATGCTTCCTGAATTTCGCGAAAACGTTTTGTTGCAAAATCCACAAATTCTTCTGGAAGGCCTTTTGAGACAATTGTGTCAGGATGAAATTCTTTTACAAGTTTTTTGTAACTGGATTTTATTTCCAGATCAGTGTTTTCAGGTGTACAGTTCAGGCAACTGTAATATCTATTAAGGTCCTTGAAATAGAGGGCTTTTATATTGTCATATTGAAAGTCGCTGATTTGAAAAATACCTTTAACTTTTTTCAAAGCAGCTTCTTCGTTGAAATGAAGCTCGTTGTCAGCCGCGGCAACCTGAAACAGAATGTCAAAAAATGAGAGAAGCACTGCCGGTTGGCCGCTAAGAATCGTGTACAGTTGATTCGCAAAATCCTCTATTGAAAACCCGGATTCCTTCGCTTCGTTAAAAACCTGTTTGGCAAAATCTTTTTCTGCTTCTGAAATGGGCAGGCTATTGATAAAATTTCTAACAACGGCAATCTCATCCGCGGTGACAATGCCGTCAATTTTTGCAAACTTGCCCACAATCGAAAACATGCTGACGAAATATGCTGCCTGGACCTGTTCTCTGTGGCCAAGAAATTGCCCCTGTCTGTTTTGGATTCTCTGTGTTGTGAGATTTTCTTTTTTGTCAACCAGGTGGTGCCCCAAAGCCGCACCGGCAATAGCACCCAAAGGACCGCCCAGGAACAGTCCCAGAGATCCAAATGTTAATTTCCCAAACCAACCCATTAGTCGACTCCTTTTACGCGCATGATATTCCTCCACATTAGTTGGTGCAGCCGCCTGATCCGGGTTTTTCGGCACGAAACGGGGTGAGAAAACCAGGAGAAGGCTTCTCGACTTATTTTTGTTTGTCAGCCGTTATTTTTTCCGGAAGAACAGCGTATTTCTCCTCTGCGTTGCAATACAAAACGCTAGACAGGTACAACCCGATATCGCCCCTTTGAGCGATCCGCCATAAGCGACCGGTGGCGGTGTCAAGCATAAACTGATCCTTACTGGAATCAGATATCTGCCCAAAAACAAACCGCCCTTTTGGAGAGGACAATATCTGCTTTTGTGACTCCTGCTGACCTTGGGGGGATAGAATGCCAAACGGTTGGGCCCAGGCTTGCTGAGAGGGAAAAAGCAGCCAAAAAAACAGCGCCGCCGATGTCAAGATACCTTTCTCTAATGTGTGCATCTTTTACTCCCTTT
>JAFDJF010000493.1 GCA_019307645.1 Deltaproteobacteria bacterium | reverse complement strand
ACGGCCTGGACCACCCACAGCCAGGTATCCTTGTGGTGGAGCATCTTACTGTGTTTCCACATGGCGGTCTGCTGTTCCGTACGAAAGGGTATCTTCCGGGCGGCCAGGGCAAAATGCAAAAGAAACGTCAGGCCGATAAGCGGACCGCCTACCTGTGCCATGTACGTGTGCTCTAGAAACTCGGCAAGAGTGTTCATCTTGTCAACCCCCAGGTTCACGCTGGCCACCATGATCATGTGGCTCCACATAAACAGAATCAGGCCTGCCCCTGTCAGCATCTGGAGCCAGTCAAAGTAGGCTGACGTCCCGCTCTGCGGCCTTACATATATGGTGGTATCTACTGCCATTCTTAACCCCCGATGTTATGCCCTCACCAGGAGGACGTTTTATACTGAAAACTGTAAAAAGCGCGGCTACTAAATAATAACACGCGAACCTATTGTCAAGTGCCAAGTGACATTTGAAGAAGTATTTGCTTTTATTTCAAGTAGATGGTAATCAAACTTTTAGAAAAAGGAGCGCCCTTATGAAAGAGAAGATAAAGATCGTAGAAGGAGACATCACAAAGCAGGAAGTGGATGCGATTGTCAATGCCGCCAACACCTCTCTCCTGGGAGGCGGAGGCGTGGACGGCGCCATTCACAGGGCAGCCGGGCCGGAACTTCTGGAGGAGACACGGACAGTCGGAGGTTGCCCCACCGGTGAGACCAGGGTCAGCAAGGGTTACCGTCTGCCTGCCAAGTGGGTGATTCACACTGTTGGACCTGTGTGGGGAGGTGGTCACAAGAATGAAGACAATCTGCTGGCAAACTGTTACAGAAACAGTTTCAAGGAGGCTGAACGACTTGGCATAAAAACCATAGCCTTCCCGTCAATCAGTACAGGGGTCTATCGATTTCCTCTTGAAAGGGCGACCGAGATCGCTTTGAGGGAAACAAAAAAGTTTCTCGAAGGAAATGATACCATTAAGACCGTTGTGTTCGTCTGCTTCGGCGCTGAAGTGACCAAAATGTATCAGGGTGTTTTTGAGCGAGTGTTTTGAAAAACCGGCTTACTCCCCCTCTTCTTTCAGAAAGTACCGGTGATATTCCTCTTCAGCGAGGTGCTGCTTCATCAGACGGGCAATCAAATTAAAGAGCTCTTCCATTTCTGAGTCGGTCAGTCTGGACCTGATCAGGGCCATGAGTTCGTCGTCGGAGAATTTCTGCAGATAATAAGTCAGCGTATACTCATCGACTTCTCTGTTTAGCCCGAAACCGACAAGCCCGTCATATTCTTCCACAAAGCGGTGTTTGTGCTGTATTGCCATAAGGGATTCCTTTCTCCGAGCCGGTTTAAACCCTATAGTTACATAAATAACATGGTTAACTGGTTTTAAAGAAATTAGACAAAAAAGGACGTTTAAAAACTGGCTCCTCCGTTATTTTTTCCTTAGAATCCTGCTATCCCCAACCCTTACCGTTACCTGGGTCCGGTCAAAATATTCTAACAACGGAATCGTGTATTTTCGAGAAGTGCCGGTCATTTCCTTGAACTTCGGTGTGGTGATTTCGCCATATTCCTTTAAAAAATCGACCAACCTCCCTTCAAGCTTCTCAATTGCCTCTCGATCAAAATAAAGCTCTTCTGTGGCCTTCAACAGGCCCCCCTCCTTTGCCATGACTTCAAGGACCTCGGGCCCGGTATTTCCCGGAAACTCGTCTTTCCATTCCTTGACATAAGGGGGTTGGAGCCCCCTTTTCGAATAGATTTTTCCCAGCTTCTGCCGGGTCTCTTCCTGGTCCTGCGCCAGAATGACCTGGTGATCCTTCAACCGGACGATCTCCTTTTCTTGAACTATGACGCCTTCCTGGGTTAACTGGTTCACCATATAGTTAAAAAGCTTTGGGTTGTTGGAACCCGTCGTCCTGGACCGCAGTTCTTCTTTGAGAAATCCAATCTTCAGGGGGTAATCCTTGTGGTACCGGGAAAGGGTATCCAGAATCTCTTCCTTCGCCTTTTGCAGAAAATCTGCATGGATCAGGACGCCACGCTCTTTGTCATACTGAGCGAGTCTTTTCAGGGCCATCAACTTTTTGAGTATATCATCCAGTTTCTTTTTGCCCGTGTTTGTCAAAAACGGCAGCTCCCCCTGCTCAACTCCCTGAAACCGGCCCAATGACACAAACAGTTCAATTAACTCGCTGAGTTCTCCGGTATGGAGCGATTTCATCTCCCTTAGGACCGGATCGGAAAATCGTTTCTTTTTCCTCCCGGGAAGTGCGTTCAGGACTTCGCCGCCACCTATTGTGCGAACAGGAGAGTAACTGCGAAGCACATAACGATCATTCTTCAGCACCGCCGTTGGTTCATCCAGCCTGATCTGGGCAAAACAGGACTCCCCCGGCTTCAGTTCGTCCCTGTCCAAAAGGACCACTCTGGCCATGATTTCAGAGGTGCCTGAATGAAAACGCACCCGGGCCCTGTTCTTTACTTTTCGCGGGGCGCTGGGCAAAAGATCCAGACTCACATCCACCATGTAGGTCGGTCGCAGAGAATTCTTAGTGGCAAGGATATCTCCTCTCCTGATGACGGCCTTTTCAACTCCCTGCAGATTTACAGCGGTTCTCAGTCCGGCCCGCGCATCGTTTACTCCCTTGTTATGGACTTGAAGCCCTCTGATACGGGAACTGATACCCTGCGGGTAAATGGTAATTTCATCACCTGTCCGGATTTTTCCTGACACACTTGTCCCGGTAATTACCGTGCCAAAGCCCTTCATTGTAAATACCCGGTCTACAGGAACCCGGAAGATATGTCCGTCTTCTTTCTCCGGGATCTCTTGGGACATTTTGTCAAGGACCTCAATTAATTCTTCCAGTCCCTGGCCGGTCACTGATGACACCCCAACCATTGGTGAATCCGACAGAAATGTCCCTGACAGATACTCGGATACATCTTCCCGCACAAGTTCAAGCCAGTCACTTTCTACCATATCGATCTTGGTCAATACGACCAGTCCGTGCCGAACCTTCAAGAGCTCGCAGATCTCAAGGTGCTCTCTTGTCTGGGGCATGACCCCCTCATCGGCGGCTATCACGAGGGCTACCAGATCAATGCCGGTGGCTCCAGCCACCATATTTTTAA
>JAFDJF010000045.1 GCA_019307645.1 Deltaproteobacteria bacterium | reverse complement strand
TACCAAAATCTGCTCAGCAATATGTCCTTCAAATAGGCTCTTTTGCGGACAGGGCCAAAGCAGTGACAATGGTTGACCGATTGACCGATAGGGGTTACGCCACATTTTTTTCCAGGGCTGATATAGGTGGGAAGCGATATTACAGGGTTAAGTGTGGGCCGTTTAAGACCGAGAAGAAGGCTGATGAATTCAAAAAAGTGCTGGCCAAAAGGGAGGATGTCCATGGTTTCGTTACCCGAGTTGATAAATAGTGCCCGAACGAAAACTGTCTTTTTCGCCAATCTCTGCGTCAGATAAAAATTTTAATCCTCAAAATATTCAATATATTCCTGCGGTTAAAATTTTAATCTTCCTTGACCTTGACTAAAAATCCTAGTTTTCGTTCAGACACTAAATAGAGCGAAGCGAACCCTAAGTTAATGACATTGATCTTGAACCTACAACACGGGTAGTTACCATGCACATCAGAAAAGCTGTCATCAGTGACGTCCGCAGTATTCACCAGAGCCTGAATTATTACGCTGATAAAAATCTTTTGCTGGCAAGATCATTGAGTGAGCTTTATGATCATTTAAGGGATTATTTTGTCCTGACAGACAATGCGCAGGGGCAAATTATCCGGGGGGTTTGCGGACTGGGCATATGCTGGGAGGATTTGGCCGAAATCAGGTCACTGGCAGTCAGTGAAGATCAGCAGGGTAAAGGCTCGGGTTTCCAGCTTGTTGAAACGTGCCTTAAAGAGGCAGATGCGCTGGGTTTGAAAAGGGTGTTCGTTCTGACATATGTCCCCGCTTTTTTTGAAAAAATCGGTTTCAGTAAGGTGGACAAATCGGTCCTTCCCCACAAGATCTGGGCCGACTGCCTTAAATGCCCCAAATTCCCAAACTGTGATGAAACCGCATTGATGATTGATCTTTAGACTCCAGAGTTGTAAATATCCAGTAATCAGTGATCAGTCAATGCCGTTAAATTAACGATTTTCAGTAAGCTCCAGTATCTGGGATTGCTATCATGCGGGAAATATTTTGAACCGCAGAATATCGAATAACGAATGTAGAATGTCGAAGTATGGAATCGCTTCGCTCTATTTGTTTTATATAATTGGCAAAACTCCTTCCTTCGTCATTTGAAATTCCTTGTTCGATATTCGATATTCGATATTCGATTTTACCTAAGTCTTGTTAAATGAATATCCGTAGGAATAAACTGGACATTTCATTAAGTTAACAACATTGACTGATTACTGATCACTGATTACTGGACTAACCCCATTGGAGGAAAAAATGTTTGGCCTAGGCATGCCAGAACTGATTATCATTATGGTTATCGCCCTGATAGTCATCGGCCCGAGTAAGCTGCCCGATTTGGCCAAGGCTATCGCCAAGGGGCTGGCCGAATTCAAAAAGGCTACCCAGGAAATCAAGGAAAGCCTGGATATAGAAGAAGAATTACAGGATGCAAGAAAGGATCTGGTCGATTCCGTCAGTGGCCTGGATGAACCTCTGGATCTGGAAGCGCCCCGATCTTATGAAGAAGAATCCGAGTATGAGGAATCCGACGACGAACATGGAGACAGCGAACAGACCGAAGAAAAGTCCCAGGAGGATGAAGCGGGGGTGGAGGACACAGATACGGTAAAGAGAGAAAAAGAGGATGGATAATCAGGAGGAAAAACAGCCTTTTCTGGGTCATCTGGAGGAACTGCGCAAAAGGCTTATTGCGTCCGCAATTGCCGTGGCAATCGGTTTTGTAGGGTGCTATTTTTTTTCAGAGAGGATTTTCCGGGTATTGATCGAGCCTCTTAAGGCCGTTATGCCTGAGGGTGATTCCCTCATTTTCACAAGTCTCCCGGAGATGTTCCTCACCTATCTCAAGGTCGCCCTTGTTTCGGGTGTGCTGTTGGCGGCACCTTTTCTTTTTTATGAAATGTGGATGTTTGCGGCACCTGGCCTGTACCGTAATGAAAAGAAACTGGTGATACCTTTTGTGGTTGCCTCAACCATCCTTTTTGTGGGGGGTGCGCTTTTCGGCTATTTTGTTGTCTTCCCATTTGGCTTTAAATTTTTCATCGGGTTTTCCAATGAATATGTGAAGGCCCTCCCTTCCGTAAAGCAGTACTTTGGTTTTTCCCTGAAGCTGCTTTTTGCCTTTGGCGTGGTATTTGAGCTGCCGGTCGTCATCTTTTTTCTGTCAAAACTGGGGCTTGTGACCCCCAAACTTCTCAGGCAAAAACGCAAATATGCCATTCTGCTGACTTTTGTTGCAGCTGCAATATTGACCCCCCCTGATGTGATCACTCAGTGCATGATGGCAGGACCGCTGATCATACTGTATGAAATCGGAATTGTTGTTGCAGGCTTTGCACGTAAGAAAAAAGTGGAAGAAGAGGAAGGTGAAGGTTGATGATTGAGGCTGTTGTTCGAAGAGTCGTAAAGCTTTCCCGGATTCTATCGCAGGATTCTCCGTTCTAAAATCTCCTGCATATCCCTTCTTCCATCCAAGACACAGTGAATATATACTTTCGAACCGATGACTTGGTAAACAATCCGATATACCTTGATATGTATTTCCCGATAATCATAAATACCGATCCGTTCAAGCTCTTTCGGGATATGACCTCGCTCAGGTGTCTCTGACAAGCTATTGCATGTGTTTTTTAACTGTGAAAATAGGTTGTTTGCAGTGAGGGGGTATCCTTCCTCTTTTATATAGGAGTAGATTTCAAACAGATCCTGTTTAGCAGCTTTTGTAAAATAAACCGGGGAACTCATGCTTTGAAATCTTTCTCGATGCGGGCTTCAAGATCACCTAAAACTTTTTCAGCAGGGTAGATCTCACCTTGTTCTATTTCCTTGCGCCCTTGGGCAAGTATTTTGAGAAGGGCAAGGCTTTCCTGAATTTGCTCATATGTGTGAATGTCCTGCACAACTGCTTTTGCCTGGCCGTTTTGTGTGATCACCATTGTTCCTGCGTTTTCGGAAAGATTTTTTATTATCTCCGCAGCATGTGCCTTAAAATAACTGATGGGTTTAACAGATTGGCTTAATTTCATAATAACCATCCTTCCTGTTTGGTTTAGATCTAAATATAGACCGAATTCGGTTTATTGTCAACGGTGAAATTATTCCGACGATATTTTCCATAGTGCCGGCAACAGTCCCCTGAAAGACATATGCATTCAATCATAAATTTTCAATTCAGGGTACCAGTCTCATTCTCCTGCCCGAAACGGTTAATAAAAACGGTTCGTTCTGAAGTTCTCCCTGAGGGTCAAAAACGATGTCCCCTGTAACTCCCTTGAAATCCTGAATCCTGAAAAGTTCGTTTCGTATGTCTTTTCTTGTGTGGACAGTCTCCCCTTCCATGATTTGCTGCAGAATCCTGACTGTGTCATAGCCAACGGCTGCCAGCATCCCGGGCTCAGAATCATAATTGGCCTTGTATGCCGCCATAAAGGTCCTGATATCGGGTTTCCTGGAATTTTTAAAGAAGCCTGAAGGAAAGATGGCATTCTGGACATAATCCCTCGCCGTCTCTATCAATTGAGGAGATTGCCAGAGGCTTGTCCCTATTAAAAGGACATCCTGGACATCATGGTAGGGCAATTGGGGTGCAATCATTGCCACGCGTTGATAATTGTCCGGGATAAACACGGCATCGAAATCTACGAAAGGTTCTGGCTTGTCCGGATATATCGTGCATTCTTCTTCTTCCGGGGGCCTCTTTTCTATTGATTTTTCAATCAAAGATGCTGGTTTAGGATAGTATACCCCGGTCATTTTCTTGATCTGTTCGGCGAAATCGGTTTTGTCGGGCAGATAGGATTCCACCGCGGTCACAGTCCCTCCCAATTCCTCTATTCTGTCCCAGAAAAGGTTCATGAAGAACCGGCCATAGGAATTATCCGGATAGAGGATGGCAAATCGCTTTATCCCCATATCAATCATGGACGGGCCCAGAACTCTATTTACCTCTCGTGACGGAGTCAGAAAATTGCGAAATACCATGTCCCTTTCCCCGGTGATCCCTTCTTTTTGTGTCAGGGTAATTATCGGGACACCCAGTTCCTGGGCTCTTTTGGCCACAGGAGCGGCTGTCTTGCTGGAAAGGGGGCCGATAACGGCCATGACCTTTTCATTGTGTGCCAGGTCTTCGAGCCCGGCCAGGGCATGCGCCTGATTATCTTTGGTATCTCTGATCAGCAGCTCAAGCCCGGGGCCCTGCTCACCGACATTGAATACCCCCAGTTGAATCCCGTTCAGGACCTCCTCGCCGTAGATGGCAAAGGGGCCACTCAATGGCAGCAGACAGCCTATTACCCTCTTTTTAACTGTCATTTCTTCCTCGATCCTTGACAGCAGCGCCATCCCTTCCGAAACCCAGGACTGTTCCCGGGTGTCCTGAATCATGGACATGGCAATCTCTCTGGCCTCTTCAAGGTTGTCATGTTCCAGAAAAACAGTGGCTTTTCTGTGGCGGACTGAAGGGGCATAATGAGTGCCGGCGGCATACAGCTCCAGCTGATCAATATCTTCGATCCCGCTTGTCTCGATCAGGTATAAAAGCCTCTCGTCGAGATCCGCTTGTCTCTGGGGCTCACCGAAGCTTTCCTTTTTCGCTTCAAGAAACCAGTAAAAGGCCTGCGGGTTGTCTCCCTGGGCCTCAAAACATTCTCCCAGGAGCAGCATGACATTTTTCTTTGCCGGATGCCGGGGATATTTTTCCAGCCATCTGAATGCCTCATCAGCAGAGCGTTTGTACTCCCCCGTGAGATAGTGGGATCTGGCAGTCTGGTACCGAACCGCCGGAAGCTCCGAATAACCGGGATATTCCGCTGAAATTCTTTCAAAAAGGGCCAGGGCCTCCTGGTATTGCTCGGCCTTGAAATATTCTTCTGCGGTTTGATGGAGGGCGGCTGCCGATCCTTCTGCCCTCAATTTTTCTTTCACCGGGACAATTATCTGGCAGCCAGTCAAAAAAAAGGCTATCCCCGCCATAACGGCGGGAATAGCCTTTTTCCAATAGGGTTTAATTATAATCACTTCTTGACTTCCTCAAAGTCCGCGTCCACGACATCTTCGTCTTGTGGCCCGCCTGCATCCGGTTCAGGCCCGGGCTCTCCAGCCTGCTCCTGTTGCTGGCTTGCCTGCTGGTACATGATTTCTGCAAGTTTGTGGGACGCCTGTGTCAATTCCTCGGTAAGTCTCTTTATTTCTTCAGTATTGTCACCTTCCATGGCCTTTTTCAGATTCTCAATGGCACTATCGATGTCCGCTTTCGCCGCATCATCCAGTTTGTCTCCGGCCTCTTTGATGGCTTTTTCCGAGTTATAGATCAGTGAGTCGGCCATATTTCGGGCGTCTATCAGCTCGCGCTTCTTCTTATCTTCCTCTGCATTCATTTCTGCATCTTTAATAAGCTGTTCAATCTCTTCTTCGCTCAAACCGCTTGAGGCGGTAATCTCGATTGACTGCTCTTTGCCGGTACCCATGTCCTTTGCAGAAACGTGCACGATCCCATTGGCATCAATATCAAAACTCACCTCGATCTGCGGGACTCCCCTGGGGGCAGGCGGGAGACCCACCAATTGGAACCGTCCAAGAGTCTTGTCGTTGGCGGCCATTTCGCGCTCGCCCTGGAGTACATGGATTTCAACCGCCGGCTGGCTGTCGGCCGCAGTTGAAAAGATCTGGCTTTTTTTTGTGGGTATGGTCGTATTCTTTTCTATCAGTTTTGTGAATACGCCTCCGAGGGTTTCGATGCCAAGGGACAAGGGTGTGACATCCAGAAGGAGCACGTCCTTAACATCCCCTTTTAATACCCCGCCTTGAATGGCGGCACCGATTGCCACGACCTCATCGGGATTCACGCCTTTGCCCGGCTCTTTGCCGAACACTTCCTTGACCTTTTCCTGAACTTTTGGCATCCGGGTCATCCCGCCAACCAGGATAACTTCATCAACTTCATTGGCGCTGAATCCGGAATCCCTTAATGCCATGTTGCACGGCCCTACCACCTTGTCGATGAGATCATCAACAAGCGCTTCCAGCTTGGCACGCGTCAACTTGATGTTCAGGTGCTTCGGCCCACTGGCGTCGGCCGTAACAAAAGGCAGATTGACATCTGTCTCCATTGACCCCGACAATTCTATCTTGGCCTTTTCAGCGCCTTCTTTCAGCCTCTGGAGGGCCATCTTATCGCTGCGAAGATCGATGCCCTGGTCTTTTTTGAATTCAGCAGCCAGATAGTCAACAATCCTGAGGTCAAAATCCTCGCCGCCCAGGTGTGTATCGCCGTTGGTCGACTTCACCTCAAAAACGCCTTCACCTATTTCCAGGACGGATATGTCAAAGGTCCCACCCCCCAGATCAAAGACAGCAATCTTTCGGTCGTCCTTTTTGTCCAGTCCATAGGCAAGGGATGCTGCCGTGGGCTCATTTATGATCCTTTCCACCTTTAAGCCGGCAATCCGTCCGGCATCCTTGGTGGCCTGCCTCTGACTGTCATTGAAATACGCGGGGACCGTAACCACTGCTTCGGTAATTTTTTCCCCAAGATACTCTTCCGCAGTCTCTCTCATTTTCTGGAGGATTATGGCAGATATCTCCGCGGGGCTGTACTCTTTTCCCCTGATGGTAATATGGGCATCGGCGTTTGCTGCCTGTGAGATTTTATAAGGAAGGACATCCATATCATTTTGAATCTCGGGCGAACTGTACTTCCTGCCGATAAGTCTTTTAACAGCAAACACAGTATTCTCCGGATTTGTTACTGCCTGTCTTTTGGCAGTCTGGCCGACAAGCCTTTCTCCGCCGTCAGTAAAGGCCACCATTGAAGGTGTTGTTCTGCTTCCCTCTGCATTTGCGATCACAACAGGGTCTCCGCCCTCCATTACGGCAACGCATGAATTGGTTGTACCGAGGTCAATGCCGATTATTTTTCCCATGTATTCCCTCCTTGACTCTACGCATCTTTGACGATTCCGTAAAAATATTGACTTGTTACGAGACCATCATCTTTAATTTCTCTGAAATCTATTATGTCTATTCAGGGTTGAACTCTTCCCCCTGTGATTTCAGGCATTGCTTTTGCTTATCACAACCATTGCCGGTCTAATCAGTCTCTCATTCAGGGTGTACCCCTGTTGAAGTACCTGAATGACCGTCCCTGGTTCCACTTTGTTATCTTCCATTTCCGAAATGGCCTCATGAAAATTGGGGTCAAAGGGTTCCCCTTCGGCCTCAACCTGAGCCAGTCCTGATTTCTCCAGGGTGTCTACCAGCCCTTTTAGGGTCAGTTCGATACCTTCCCTTACCGCCTCAACTGAGTTTTCATCCTGTGAAGCTGAGATGGCCTTTTCCAGATTGTCTATCACAAGGAGCAACTGCTTAATCAGTGACTCGTTTGAAAACTTTATCAGGTCACTTTTTTCTTTTTGGAACCTTTTCTTAAAATTTTCAATTTCCGCCACAGAGCGCATGAAAAGATCATAGTTTTTATCTGCGGATTCCTGAATTTCTTTTACTTTCTCAATTAATTCCGCTTTTTTCATGTCACCAAGAGGGATTTCTTTTTCCCCCTGATCTTCTTTTTCACCATTGACTTCGGCCTGTTCTTCGGGGGCACCCTTGGAATCATCCTTTGTCTGATCTTCTGCTTTCTCGTCTTCTGCAATTTTGACCTGAACCACACTCAACTCCTATGTCGACGATTTCATGTTTCCCTTTTTTATATTCGGCATGTTAAGCATCTGAAAAAGCTTTGTCAAGGCAGGCAGAAGCAGGTTTTTTTGACCGGAATTCTGCATTCGGTATGGTCAAGACCAAAAAAATCATCGGCGTGACAGGAAGTTGAGAAACTTCAGGTAGAATGCGTGTGCTTTTCTTTGTTAGGAGGGCATCCAGGATTGGCGGTTTGGGCCGGCCCTATTATTGGTAACAGTTTAGCGTTTTGAAAAGCCGTGGCATAATCGGACAAGCATTATTGGTAAAGACCTAAACAGTTACTATTATTGAGCTTTAAAAAATCGGGTCCTCAGGACCCGGATTTTTTACTCTATATACTTTTTCAGCTCCCCCGCAAGTTCGGGGGCATATGCTCTGGTGAGTTGGCGTGTTTCAGCATCATTTTTTCCGGTGGGCTTAATGAACAGACCATCCGCTCCGGCCCTAAACATGGCCACAGCATCATTGATCAGAGATTTTCTGGTATAAAAAACAGCGGGGGTACCGGGGTAATACGCCCTTGCCAGTTTAAGGTTTGAAAGTCCGTACTTTCCGTTCTGCCCTATCCTGGAGCAAACTTCCTCGAACAGGGAGCGCCAGCAGTCAACAATGGAAAAGAGCCTTTTAAGGAATTCGTTGTTCACATCGCCTTTGAAATTATCCAGGCCATCATAGACATTGTCCAGGGTCGGGAATTCGGCAACCTTTTGTTCGATTTCATTACTTGGGGAAAGGTAAGGTTCTGTCACGCTTTCATCCTGTCCCCAGAGGTCGAGGAGAAAAAGCGCGGGTGTTTTGTGCCCCAGTTTATCTCTTGTTTCATCAAAGGTATAGGTCTGGATGAACTCCATATCAGGAATATGGGGAACAATTTCATGCCGGACAAGGTCATGCTCGAATTCGGAATCATCAATAAAACAGATAATGTGTTTCATGAGGCGCACCTATAAAAGCTTATTAAAAAACGTGTAACAATTTTTAGCGCTTTGAAACCGTGTCAGGCCGTGGGGATTTCTTTTTATAAACCCGCATCACAAATGACGGCGGCGATTATGCCCATCAAGCCCGGATTTCAAGCAACGTAAAGGCAGACCAGAGCAACTTGGAGCGGAAGCCGCGCTTTGTAGGCCCCTAAAGACAAATTGCGTAGCAGGCTGCCGTCATTTTGGAATGACTCACAAAT